>DATFYA010000162.1 GCA_035315345.1 Candidatus Methylomirabilota bacterium | reverse complement strand
ATCTGGGCGTGGGCGTGATCCCGCTGCACACGCGCGGCCCGGAGAGCATCGTCGACGGCGTGAAGCAGCACGGATTGCCCGCGGCGCGGCTCCTGCTCGGCGTGGGCAGCCCGAATCCGCGCTCGCTCGCGCGCGTGCGGGAGGGCGTGGCCGCGCTGCGCGCGCGCCTCGCCACCCGCGTGATCGTGGCCGCGCTCGGCCCGCGGATGTGTCAGCTGGCCGGCGAGGTGGCCGACGGCGTGCTGTTCAACTGGCTCACCCCGGAGTACGCACGTCGCTCGGCCGAGCTGGTCGCGGCGGGGGCGAAGGCGGCCGGCCGCCCGGTCCCGCGCACCTACGCCTATGTGCGCGTGGCGCTGGGCGCGGCGGCGGCCGAGCGGCTCGCGGACGAGGGCGGGCGCTACGCGGGGATCCCCGCGTACGGCGCCCATTTCGATCGCATGGGCGTCAAGCCGGTGGACACCGCCATCGCGGCCACGTCAGCCGAGGCCATCGCCACCGCGCTGGCCGCGTGGCGCGGCGCCGTCGACGAGATCGTCCTCCGTGCCATCGTCGCCCAGGACACCGCCGACGACCACCTCACCCTCCTCCGCGCCTGCTAGGCTGGGGTCAGGTCTTGCATTACGACATTTCGTCGCGGCGGGATCTCGTGCCTAGAGCTCGGCGCGGACGAGGCGGGTGCCCTCGACGAGGGCGGCCATCTTGAGGCGAGTGGCCCAGCGCGGGGTCTCCCAGAAGCCGCAGTCGGGATTGAGCCAGAGCTTGTCGGGTGCGACGTAGCGCAGGAGCACACGGATCCGCTCCGCGACCTCTTCGGCCGTCTCGGCCTTGAACGCCTTCACGTCGATGACCCCGGCGCCCAGCTCCTTATCGGTCGGAAACTCCTTCCACATCGGCAGGTCGTCCATCCCCCGGTTGGCGTACTCGAGCACGATCTGCGAGGCGGTCAGCTCGTGCAGCGCCGGGTACACGTTGCGATAGCTGCGCACCGGCTGGAAGGGCCGGCCGTAGAGATTACCGAAGCAGACGTGCACCGCGATCTTGGCCCGCACGCCCTCGACCGCCCGATTCACGCCGAGGGCGAACTGCGGCGCGGTGCCCGCGTACATGCCGCTGTGCGGCTCGTCGATCTGGATGAAGTCGGCGCCCGCGTCGACCAGCGCGCGGCACTCCGCGTTGACGATGCCCACCAGATCGGCGAGCAGCGTGTCACGGTCGCGATAGGGTCCGCCGACCCGCAGCGGAAACATCAGGGTGTAGGGCCCGGGCACGGTCGCCTTCAGCGGCCGCCGCGTCAGCGAGCGGGCGATCTTGAACTCCTCCACGATGCCGAGGCCGGCGGGCGCGGTGACGCGCTCGACCACCTGGAAGGGCGTGTTGGTGTCCCAGTGGGGCTGGCCGATCCGCCGCGGCTCCTCGAGGGCTCGAATGCCGCGCAGATGGTCGTAGAAGCCGATGATGAAGCGCACGCGACCCATCTCGCCGGTGGTCAGCACGTCCAGCCCGGCGCGCTCCTGATCCAGCAGGGCCACCTGCGTGGCGTCCTCCATGACCTCGCGCACGTCGGTGGCGCCGAGGCGGCCGGCCTGCAGCGCCTCCCGCGCGAGCCAGAGCCAGCCGGGCAGGCCGTGGCTGCCGATGACCGAGGTGGGGAGCACCGGGCGGGTCGCGGGCACGGAGCGCGTCCTCTCAGCCTCGCCGGCGATGCCGCAGCTCGTCCATGGCCGCCCGGTGCTCCGGCGAGGCCAGGCACTCGGCGAAGCCCGCCTCCATCTGCCGCCGGAACGCGTCGAAGTCGAGGTCGAAGGCGCGCGCCATCAGCCGCTTGCTCCAGGCCACGCTGGTGCGCGGCAGCGTCAGGAACCGCTCGACGCACTCGTCGACCTCGCGCGCGAAGTCGATCGGCGGCACCACGCGGTGGACCAGGCCGTACTCCTCCGCGCGCGCCGCCGAGATCGGCGCGCCGGTGATGATCAGCTCGGCGGCCCGCGCCGCACCGATGAGTCGCGGCAGGCGATAGAGCGCCATGGACGGGATGAGGCATTCCTTCACCGCGGGCAGCCCGATCGACGCCTCGGCGCTCGCGATGCGGTAGTCGCACACCAGGGCGAGCTGCAGCCCGCCGCCCAGGCAGTGGCCGTTGATCGCCGCGATGAAGGGCACCGGCATCCGCTCGATGGCGGTCATCGCGTCCTCCCAGGCCAGGAAGTGGGGCAGGGTCATGGCGCCGGCCGCGAGGGCCTTGAGATCGACCCCGGTGGAGAACGCGCGTCCCGCTCCGGTGACGACGGCCACGCGCAGGCGCTCGCCCGCGGCCGCCACCTGCGCCACCGCGTCGGTCAGCTCGGCGACCCAGCCCGGATCGCCCGCGTTGAGGACCTCGGGGCGGTTCAGGGTGATGCGGGCGACCGGCGGGTCGATCTCGAGCGCGACCGCGCTCATGCCGTCGCCCGGCGTCGCGTTCGCATCGCCATCGCGTTCCTCCGCATCGCGCCCGGAGCGTACGGGCCGGCCTTGGCGGTGTCAAGGCGTCGGCCGCTCCCCGGCGCGGAAGGACAGGGTCGCGGTGCGCGGCGCAACTGGCCCGCGCGCCGGGCCGCATGCTACGCTCAGCGCGTCGCCGCGCTGCGGGCGACGAGAGAGGGGAGCGCGATGCTGAGCCGCGAGGACAACGAGCTGCTGACCAGGACCGGGCCGGGGACCGCGATGGGCGCCCTGCTGCGCGAGTACTGGATGCCAGTGGTGGAGTCGAAGGAGCTGCTCCCGGGCGGTCGCGTCAAGCGCGTGATGCTGCTGGGCGAGCGGCTGATCGTGTTCCGCGGCACCAGCGGCCGCGCCGGCCTGATCGGCGAGTTCTGCCCGCATCGCTCGGCGTCGTTCTACTACGGGCGCGTCGAGGAGAGCGGGATGCGCTGCGCCTATCACGGCTGGAGGTTCGGCCTCGACGGCCAGTGCCTGGAGATGCCGAGCGAGCCGCCCGAATCGAGCTTCGCGGGCAAGGTGACCCACACCGCGTATCCGTGTGTCGAGAAGGGCGGAGTCGTCTGGGCGTATATGGGCGCGGCGAGCCCGCCACCGCCCCTGCCGGAGCTGGAGTTCACGCTGCTGCCCGAGGGCCACACCTTCCTCTCGCGTCGCGTGCAGGATTGCAACTGGTTCCAGGCGCTCGAGGGCGGCATCGACTCGAGCCACATCTCGTTTCTGCATGCCCCGATCGACCACCGCGACCGCGCGGTCACCGAGGACATGGACCGGGTGAGCTTCGGAGTCGGCGCGGCGGTCTCCACCGGCGATCGGGCCCCGCGCTTCGAGGTGGTGGACACCGACTACGGGGTGCTCATCGGCGCGCGCCGCACCAACCCGGACGGGCGGTGGTACTGGCGCATCACCCAGTTCCTGCTCCCGTTCTACACGATGCCGCCCACCGACCTCGACGAGCGGGTGGTGCAGTCGCACATCTGGGTGCCGATGGACGACACCCACGTGGTGAACTGGATGGTGACGTGGCATCCGGATCGCCGGCTCACCCGCGAGGAGATCGCGCTGCACATCGAGGGCAAGGGGGCGCACGTCTGCGACTACGCGCCCGCCACCTCGGAGCCCTACGGCGACGTGCGCACCGCCGCCAACCGCGACAACGACTACTTCATGGACTGGGAGGCGCACCGCACCCGCATGTACTGCGGCATCCCGGGCTTCGGGGTGCAGGACCAGGCGGTGCAGGAGAGCCAGGGCGCGATCGTGGACCGGAGCCAGGAGCGGCTGGGCTCGAGCGACAGCGCCATCATCCACGTGCGCCGGCGGCTGATGGCCGCGGCCCGCGCGCTTCGCGATCAGCGCACCCCCGCGCCGGGCTCCAACCCGCGCTCCTTCCTCGTGCGCTCCACCTCCGTCGTGCTGGCCCCCGGGGAGAGCTGGATCGAGGGCGCCCGCGCCCGGGTCCTGGTGCGCGCCGGAGATCAGCTGACGCTCGTCTGAGCGCGACGGCTTCGGAGCCTCGCATGCCGGGCCGCATGGCGGGCCGGGTCGCTCTCGTCACCGGCGGGGGCGGCGGCATCGGCGAGGCGACCGGGCGGCTCTTCGCCGAGGAGGGCGCCGCCGTGGCGCTGCTGGACACCGACGCCACCGCGGTGGCCGAGGCCGCCGAGCGCATTCGCGGCGCGACCCCGGCGCGGGTCGTCGCGCTGGTGGGTGACGTGAGCGCCGAGTCCGAGGCCGGCCGCCTGGTCGACGAGGCGGTGAGAGATCTCGGCGCGCTGCACACCCTGGTCAACGTGGCGGGGGTTCGCGTCTACGCCCCGCTGGCTCAGGCGAGCGCGGCGGACTGGGAGCGCATCATCGGCGTCAACGTGCTCGGCACCGCGCACTGCTGCCGGGCCGCACTGCCCGCGCTCCGCGCGTCGGGGCGCGGTACCATCGTCAACGTCTCGTCGGTGTACGGGCTCATGGGACGGACCGGGATGGGCCAGTACGACACCACCAAGGCGGCGGTGCTGGGCTTCACGCGGGCCCTCGCGGTGGAGGAGGCGCCGCACCGGGTGCGCGTGAATGCGGTGTGCCCGGGCGGCACGATCACGCCCTACCACATCCGCCGCGCCGCGAGCCAGGGCGTGTCCGAGACGACGCTGCGCGGACAGCGCACCAAGGACAACCTGCTCGGCCGCTGGGCCGAGCCGCGCGAGGTGGCGCACCCGATCCTGTTCCTCGCCTCGGACGATTCGTCGTTCATCACCGGCGCCACCTTGATGGTGGATGCGGGGCGCTCGATCCTGTGACGGGCGCGTGAGCCTGCCGTGAGCGTGGCCCCACGCCTGCCGTCGGTGGATGCGCTGCGCGGCCTGACGGTGGCCGCGATGGTGCTCGTCAACAATCCGGGCACCTGGAGCGCGGTGTACCCGCCGCTGCGTCACGCCGAATGGCACGGCTTCACGCCCACCGACATGATCTTCCCGTTCTTCCTGTTCATCGTCGGCGTGGCGATCCCGCTCGCCCTCGGCCCGCGGCTCGAGGCCGGCGCGGGCGGACTGGTGGCGCGCGTGGTGCGCCGCTCGGCCGTGATCTTCGCCCTGGGCCTGCTGCTGCACGCGCAGCCGTTCTTCCAGCTCTCGACCCTCCGCATCCCGGGCGTGCTCCAGCGCATCGCCCTCTGCTACCTGCTGGCCGCGCTGCTCTTCCTCCTGGGCGGCGGGACCCGGGGCTGGCGGGTCCAGGCGATCGTGGCCGGCGCCCTCCTCGTCGGCTACTGGCTGCTGATGACGCGCGTCGCCGCGCCCGGCCAGGTGGCCGGAGACCTGAGCCCGGCCGGCAACCTGGCCGGCTACGTGGACCGGCTCGTGCTCGGGCCGCGGCACATCTGGCAGCTCTCGAAGTGGTACGACCCGGAGGGCATCCTGAGCACGCTGCCGGCCACCGCCACCACGCTGCTGGGCGTGCTGGCCGGCCACTGGCTCCGGTGGGCGCGGCCGACGGCGCGGCTGCTGTCGGGCCTGGTCGTCGGGGGCGTGGTGGGCGCGGGGCTCGGGTGGCTGTGGGGGCTCTCGTTCCCGGTGAACAAGTCGCTGTGGACCAGCTCGTACGCCCTCATGATGTCGGGCTTCGCGGCGCTGGCCCTGGCGCTCTGCTACTGGGTGATCGAGGTGCGCGGGGTTCGCCGCTGGGCGGGGCCCTTCGTCCTGTTCGGCCTCACCGCGCTGCCGCTCTTCTTCCTGTCCACCGCGATGGCCCGGCTGCTCCTCCTGATCCGCGTGGGGCCGGAGCACATGCGGCTGCACGCATGGCTCTACACGCATCTCTTCGTGCCGTGGGCTGCCCCGGTCAACGCCTCGCTGGCCTTCGCACTGGCCTACGTGCTGCTCTGGTGGGGGCTCATGTGGCTGCTGCAGCGGACTGGTCTAAGATTGCGTGTCTGAATGCGAAATTCCCGCCCTGGCTCAGCCGGGGCTCACGAAGGGGCTGTCGCGTAGCCAGAAGCGCCAGGGGCGGTCGACCCAGGCTTCCGCGTAATCGATGCCGACGCGCGGGCCGCTCGCGATACGCGACGCCGGGATGCGCCGGCCCTCCTCGATCCAGATCCGGTCGCCGAGGAGATCGGCGCGGTCCAGCCGGCGGTCGATCCCCAGCGCGATGCAGAGCTTGCCCGGCCCGCTCGTGAGGCTACGGTCGGTCCCGCCGCCGCGGCGCCGTCGCATGACGGGCACGCCCTCGAGCGGCTCCAGCGCGCGCACCAGCACCGCGTGCGGCACGTCCGCGCCGGCGGTGACCACGTTGAACTGGTAGTACATGCCGTACACGAAATACACGTACGCGGTGCCGCCGCGCCCGTACATCGTCTCGGTGCGCGCGGTCCGCCGCCCGCCGAAGGCGTGGGAGGCGCGGTCCTCGGGGCCGCGATACGCTTCGGTCTCCACGATGATGCCCGAGACCCGCTGCCCCCCGCGCGTCGGGACCACGAGCAGCCGCCCGAGGAGCCGGCGGGCCACCGTGACCACGTCGGAGTCGGTGTAGAACCCGCGGGGCAGCTTCACCGCGCGCGCGGGAACACCCGGTTCTCGCGCATGAGCCGGTCCGTCGTCTCGTAGAGGGCGAGGAACTCGCGCGTCAGGCGCCGGCTCACCTCGGGATGCTCGGCGCTCAGGTTGGTGGGCCGCAGCTCGTCGCCGTGGACCGCGAAGAGATCGGCATCGCCGGAGTGGAGATCGTAGCGCAGGGCGAACCCGTCCTTGAAGTAGAAGGTGTCGGTGCGGTCGCTGGTGATGATCCCGGCCCCGTCCGGGTCCCGCGGCTCGAGCATGCTGCGCCCCATGCCCGCGTACGGTCGCGTCCCGTCGAGCAGGGTGGCGATGGTCGGCAGGATGTCCACCTGGCTCACCTCGGCCTCGGACCGCGCGGGCCAGCGGCCGCGGGCGCGCGTCATCGGCGGGCCGGCCAGCACGAGCGGCACGCGGAGCCGCTCGATCCGCTGGGTGCCGAACGGAATGCTGGTGTGATCGCCGGTGACGACGATCAGGGTCTGGTCGAAGTCGGCGCGCTGAGCGCGGAGCCGCTCGACGAACGCGCGGATGCAGTCGTCGACGTAGCGGAACGTGCCGACCGGCCCGTTGCCCAGCGGCATCGGCGCCCCGTCGGGCACCGCCCAGGGCGAGTGGCTGGTGCCGGTCATCACGTACAGGACGAAGCCGTCCGCGGTCCTGGTCACCGTCGCGGCGGCCTCGCGGAGCAGAGGGCCGTCATGCACGCCGAGCGGGCCCGCATCCGCGGCCGCGCGCGCACCGAGGCGGCCGGTGATGGCCTCGAAGCCGGCGGCCCGGTAGCCGAGATTGCGCGCGAAGCTGACGAAGTCGGCGGTGCGGTGGCGAAAGCCGGAGAAGGCGTAGGAGCGCCGGTGGTGGCCGTCGGTCATGCGCGGCAGCGAGGCGAAGTACGCGCCGAGCACCGACTCGGTGAGCCGGGGGCTGCCGCCGCTGAAGGCGTTGGTCCAGTGCAGGCCGGTCGAGGTGGCGAAGACCGCGCCGTCCGTGGAGAAGAAGCTCTGGTACACGCGCGGGAAGTAGAGGCCCTCGGCGATCAGGCTGCGCACATAGGGCATCACCGGCCCCGACGGCTCGTCGTGCTCGAGCATGGTGGTCCCCAGGCCCTCCACCTGGATCATCACCACGTTGCGGATCCCGACGCCGCCGACGCCGCGCACGGTGCGCAGCAGCGGGTAGGGCCGGTCGCCCTCGGGCACGCCCAGCAGACGCTGGGCGAGCGGGAGCGCCTCGCGCGCGGCGAGCCGATAGGGCGGCCGGCTGCCCGTGATCGCGGCCGGCAGGTACTCGTGCAGCAGGTCCCAGACCGGATTCACCACCGCCTGGTTCAGCACGTAGTCGTCGAAGGCCATCTGATGGCGGCTCGAGATCCAGACGAACTCCACACTGGCGTGGGGGAAGACCCGTTTCACGGTGGTCCAGTGTCCCATCAGGAGCCCGATCAGGATGAGCCCGACGAGCACCCCGACCGGCACCGGCCAGGGTCGCCAGAGGTCGTGGCGATGAGGGCGGAGCCGGCGCGCGTGCGTCACCGCCAGCGCCGCGAGGCCGGCCACGAGGCCCAGCATCAGCGCGACGGTGCCCGGATTCTGGAGCAGGAACGGCTCGAGCGCCACCCAGAGGTCGTGCGGCTCGGCGAGGTTGGCGAAGAGCATCTCCCAGAGATGCTGGTTGCGCTCGTGGTAGAAGAGCAGGTCGATGCCGACGACGAGCAGGTTGATCGTGGTGAGCGTCCACAGCGCGCCGGCGAGCCAGGAGCCGTGGGCGCGGCGGGTGGCGAGGAGGAGCAGGCCGACCGCCACCACCTCCGCGGCGAGCGCGGCCGCGTCGAGGCGGAGCCCGCTCCAGATCACCGCGGCCGCGGAGCCGCGCGCGTGCTGGCCGAACCAGGCCACGAACAGGGCGCGATACGCCGTGAAGATCAGCACGTTGAGCGCGACGAGTCCCGCCGCGTGGGCGGCGAGGCGGAGCGGGCGGGGCGCCGCGGTCATCGCACGCCGAAGAGCGCGAGGAAGAAGCTCACGCGCTGGCCGAAGCCCGCGGCGCTGTCGTCGGCCCAGATGCTGAGCAGCGCGAAGAACGTCCACACCCCCACCACGCGCCGCACCTGCGTGAGCACCGGGACGGACGGAGCCGCCGCCGTCCCGCGCCGGGTCTGCTCGCGCCGCATCGAGAGGTAGATGCCGACGCTCAGGAGCAGGCAGTAGAAGCCGCGCGACAGGAGCCACGAGCCGATGGCGGCCCACCGCAGCGTCAGCACGAACGCGTCGTGCTGCAGCAGGTGGTAGTAGAGATTGCCGAACCCGGCCGCGGCCAGGGTGGCCGCGAAGATGCGCAGGCGCGGAGAGCGGCGGAAGCGGCGCACGTAGGTCGGGAAGAAGAAGAACTCGACCAGCAGCTCCTTGAAGTAGTAGTAGTACCGGTTCCAGAACTCCACGATGGACGGAGCGAGCAGCGGCTTGTAGGTGTTGCGGAAGACGTTGAAGCCGAACAGCCGCAGGATGCCGACGATCTCGTGGCCGCGCGCGGCCAGCTTCAGGACGTCCCACACCAGCGCGACGTAGAGCGACACCCACGCGGTGGCCCACGGCGTGCCCGCCGCCGGCAGCATCTGCTCGAGCCGGGGCAGGCCGAGGCCGTGCCCGCTCCACGCGCCCCGCGGGTCGCCGTAGACCAGCCCGGCCATGAGGGCGAGCAGGCCGTTGTAGATCGCGGCGAGGATCAGCAGCTTGATCCCGGCCAGCTGCGAGCGGGCGAGAGCCTCTTCGCTCGCGGCCTCGTGGCGCGCGAGGTGGTCCAGGCCCTTGCCGTAGGGCGTATTGGTGCCGCCGTAGGCCGGATAGAGGTAGAGCAGGTGATCGCCGAAGCGCGAGCCGGCGACGCGCCCGCGCTGCCCCGACATGAGCAGGTAGCCCATCCGCCAGAGCAGGAACGGCAGGGCCAGCACCAGGCCGGCGAGGGCCGCCGCGCCCGGTCCCCGGTCGTCGGGGACGAGCCACGCGATCGCGACGAGCGCCCAGAACGCGGCGTGGAGCCAGACCTGCGGCCGGCTGCGGATCGCCGCGGGCAGCGACGCGAACCGACCGGCCGCGACGTACACGGAGACGACGGCCGCGAAGCAGCCCACCACGACGATCGCGCCCGCGACGGGCCCTCCGGGCGCTCGCAGATCGACCCCGGGAAACATCTCGCGCAGGGGCTGGCGCACCGCGATGTAGAGCGCGCCCAGGGCCAGCAGCGAGCGGCGCCGCCGCGGCGTGAGCCAGGTGAGCAGCGGGCCGAGCCACGATCGCCAGCGGGCGATGAGCGCGGGATCCTCGTGCAGCTGCCCGAACCGCCGCACCAGGAGAGCGACGGCCACGTCAGGCCCGCGCCTCGCGCTCGATCAGATCGAGGATGCCGCTGACCGAGGTGAGCTGATCGGGCTCGAGGCCCGTCTCCGCGAAATCGATCCGGTACTGCTCCTCGAGAAAGGCCACGATCTCGAGCAGGGCCAGCGAATCGATCAGACCGGCCTCGACCAGGCTGTCGCTTTCGGCCACCGCCTCGAGAGGGCGGTCGGGCTTCTGGATGGTGCGGAGGAAGTCGAGCACGCGCGCGCGGTGGGCCTCGCGCACCTCAGCGTCCCTGGAGGATCCGCGTGAGATCGAGCGGGGGGCGGGCCGCGCAGGCCTCGCGCACCGCGTCCCGGCTCACCTTTCCGCGGTCGGAGCGCGGCATCGCGTCCACCCGCCACCAGCGCGCGGGCAGCTTCGTTTCGGCGAGCCGCTCGCGCATCCAGCGGTAGAGATCGCCCACCGCCTCGTCGCCCTCCTGCCCCATCGTCACCGCCAGGCCCACGTTCTGCCCGTAGAGGGGATCGTCCACCGCGAACGCGCACACCTCGGCCACGCCCGGGCAGCCTTCCGCGGCCGCGTCGACCTCCGCGGGCGCGATCTTCATGCCCCCCTTGTTGATCTCGTCGCGCTCGCGGCCGCGCAGATGCAGCCAGCCGCGCTCGTCCAGCGTCCCCAGATCGCCGGTGGCGAAGTGTCCGTCGACGAGCACCCGGCGAGTCAGGTCGTCGCGTCCGAGGTATCCGCGCATGAGGGCGGGCGTCTCGAGCCATACGTGGCCGGTCTCGCCGGGCGCGCACTCGGCGCCGCCGAGCGCGGCCAGCCCGTCGGCGTCCGCGGCCCGTCGCACACGGATCGTCGCGCCCCACGGCGCGCCGATCAGCCCGTCGGCGGGCGTGAACGGGCCGCCCGAGGTGCCGGCGACCCAGCTGCCGGTCTCCGTGAGGCCGTACGTGTTGAACACCTCCTTGGTGCCGCTCCACCCGCGAATGCCGTCCCACAGGGTGGCGGGCAGGGGCGCGGAGCCACAATGCACCCGTTCGAGCGGCGCCCGACGCGGCGGCTTCGCCACCTTGAGCGCGAGCCGCCACACCGCGGGCACCGACGAGAGGAAGGTGATGTGGTGCTCGTCGATGAGGGCGCCGAGCCGGGCCAGGAGGTCGGGACGAAACGGCGGAGTGATGAAGAGGTCCTGCCCGGCGAGCCACGGGAACAAGCTGTTGCAGATGAGCCCGTGGCCGAAGTGGGTCGGCAGCAGGCAGAGCGTGCGCGCGTACGCGGCGAGGCCCAGGTGATGCCGGAGGGCGGCCCAGCGCGCCCGGAGCGAGGCGTGGGTGTGCACCACGCCCTTCGGCCGGCCGCTGGAGCCCGAGGTGAAGAGGATCAGGGCGTCGGCGCCCGGCTCCGCGAGATCGGGCGGCAGATCGCCGGTGCCGTCGGCCTCGTCGGCTCCGACGACCGCGACCGAAGCGGGCAGGGCGGACGCCACTTCGACGGAATCGTCGACCACCGAGAACCGGGGAGACGCCGCCTCGACCAGTCGCTCCAGCTCCACGCGGGTCAGGCGCGGATCCAGCGGCACCGCGCAGGCGCCCAGGCGCCAGAGCGCGAGCAGCTCGGCGAAGAACTCGAGGCGATTGCCCGAGTGGAGGAAGACCCGATCGCCGGGACGCAGGCCCCGGCGTGTCCATCGCGCGGTCCGGGCCGCGACCGCGCGGGTCACCGCCGGAGCATCCCAGTGTCGGCCGGTCAGCGGCTCGACGAGCCGTCCGACCGTCAGCAGGACGTGCCTCTCCTGGTCACCGTGGCATGATACCGCGGGAGCCGGGAGGCCCGGAAAAACACCACGGGCGCGGCCGAGAAGGGACCGCGCCCGTGGCTACGCCGGCGAGACCGCGCTACCGTCGCGTGGCCGCGACGAGCAGCACCACCCCGCCGGCGAGCGACAGTCCGCCCAGGATCGGCGGCAACGGCAGTGTCTTCTCCTTCTCGGCGGTGGCCTTGATGGGGCCGACCTCGAGCACCTTCTCTCGCGTGGTGTAGGTGATGCCCTGGTACGCGAGCGACACCACGCCGATGGCGATCAGGATGACGGCGATGATCAGCAGTCCGCTCTTCATGCGATGCCTTTCTGGAGCGCCGGGACTTTGCTCGGCCCGGGGCTCATACCGGCCGGCGGCCCTGGATGATCCGGATGAGGACCACCGCGAGCGCAATCAGCAGCAGAAGATGGATGAACCCACCGAGCGTGTAAGAACTCACCATCCCGACCGCCCACAGCACCAGCAGGATCACGAATATCGTCCAGAGCATGTTCATGGCCTCCTGTCTGTCGAATCGCTGGCAGACACGAGGCACACCACGTGCCAGCGTCGCGCGCGGCGCGCAAGTGCTCGGAACTCTTCGGGCCGTCGTGCGCGCGTGGGTTCGAGCGGCCGCGGTGACCGGCCGGGGGCGCGTCAGCTTTACCGGGAAGAACCGACGCGACCCCGCACGCCCCCGCTCGAGAAGTGCCGATGGCACAGGCCTTGCGATTTTCTTCGCGATATCCCATACGACAGGCCAAGGAGAACACCATGAAGCGAGGGATCATCGCATTGACGGCGGCGGGCGCGGCCGCCGGCACGCTGCTCTGGGGCGCGTTCGCACCTGCTGCGGCGGCGATGGCGGCGATCGAGACGGTGCAAGCGCTCGAGGACGAGTCCGACGAGGCGGTGAACGCGGCGATCGAGCGCGCGGTGCAGGCCGCGGTGCGCGGGGCGCTGGCGATGGGGTTGCCGCAGGTCGAGCTGCGCGGGGCCCGGCTCCTGCCCGGCGCGGTCAGCGTGCAGATCCTCGCCCGGGACGCCGAGTTCCAGGCCTCAGACGAGGAGGAGCCGGCCAGCGCGGTGGCGCCGGGCCGGATGGGCAAGCCGACGCTGTGAGCCGATCGGGGCGCGGGGCCGGAGCGGCGCTGCTGGTCGCCGCCCCGGTGCTGACGCTGGCGGGACTGCGCGTCATCGCGGGAGCCGTCGGCGCCCTGCGCGGCCTCGTCCTGGCCGCCGCCGCGGTACCGCTCATGACCGTGGCCAGGAGCGTGGCCGCGCTGGCCGGGTCGCCGGAGCGACGAAGCCGTGAGGGCTAGGCGGCGGCGAGGATCCGGGTGATACCGGCGAGGGGAATGGCCACCCAGTCCGGCCGGTTGTTCAGCTCGTAGCGCAGCTCGTAGCAGGCCTTCTCCAGCTCGAAGGCGGCGCACGCCCGCAGCAAGGCCGGCTCCTCGGCGGGCACCAGCGGCTCCGCGCTCGCGGTGACCGCGGCGCGATAGCCGGCCAGGAACGCGCGGCGCGCGCGGTCCTCCCATGCGGTCAGCGCCGCCAGCCGGGCGGCCCGCTCGCCCTCGGGCGCTTCCCGGCCGACCGCGTGGGCGGCGTAGTCGAGCGAGCGCAGCATGCCGGCCACGTCGCGCAGCGCCGCCTGACGTCGGCGCCGGTCGGCCAGCGGGCGCGCCGGCTCGCCCTCGAAGTCGATGATCACGAAGCCGTCGGTGGTCTTCAACACCTGTCCGAGATGGTAGTCGCCGTGGACGCGGATCTTGACGGTCGCGGTCAGCGGCGAAAGCGCGGCGAGCACCCGTGCGCGCCGGGCCTCCGCCCCGGCGGCCCGACCCGGGCGGTCCCGAAGCAACCGCTGGATGTCGTCGCCGCCCAGATCGCGGGCGATGTCGTCGGTCCAGCGCTCGACGTCGGCCCGCGTGACCGGCTCGGGGGCGAATTCCGCCGCGGAGGGATCGGAGGCGAGCGCGACGTGAAGCCCGCCGGTGATGGCGCCGAGACGGTGCACCTCGTCGAGCAGCGGGTCGGAAGCGCGCTCGATCGCGGCGCCCCGCTCCCGGAGCCTGGCGAGCACGTGCTTCCAGCCGTCGCCCTGGTTGGGCACGAACTCCTGCAGCACCGCGAGCGAGAACGTGCCGCGCCGGCCCTCGTACTCGACCCAGCCGGCGAGGCGCGGCACCTCGCGGAACGCGGTCCGGGTCGTGAGGAATCGCGTGATCTCGAGATCCGGATTGAGGCCGGGCTGGGGCCGGCGGAGCGACTTCAGCATGAGTCCCGTGCCGAGCATCATCGAGGTGTTGCTCTGCTCGCCCCGGTGACGGTCCGCCGGCAGCCGGTCCGGCTCCGGCGGGAACGCCCAGCCCGGCGTGGCGCGGAAGCCGAAGCGCCCGGCCTGGCCGGCCACGTCGCGCCCGGCCGCCATCGCGGCGAGCGCGCGGCGGGCGAAGCGCGGGTCGTCGTGGGCGTCCACCACCGCGTCATCGCCCGACCGGGTGATGACGTCCCCGGCCGCGCTCGCCGCGACGGTGACCGGCACGTAGTAGCGGTCGTCGTCGACGTCGAGCAGCAGGAGCAGGAGCGGCCCGTCCGCGTCCAGCACGCCCCAGTCGGCCACCGCCACCGCGCCGATTCCGCGGGTCTTGGCCGCGAACCACCGCTGCCGCGTCAGATACCGGGCGAGGTCGTCGCGGCCGGTCCCGGCGAGCAGGGCGACGATGGCGCGCGGATCAGAGCGGAGCGTCCTCGATGCCATAGCGAGGCTGGTCGGAGAACGGCGGCTCGAGGCGGAACCAGTAGTAGCCGTACGGGGCGAGGCTGATGACATAGGAACCCGTCCCCACGGTGGGAAAGCGCGTGTCGCCCAGCATCTCGATCGGGGTGTGGCCGCGCCAGGCGCGGAGATCCAGCTCGACCGGCTGGGCGGAGCCGGCCAGGTTGTGGATCGCGATCACGCTCTGCCCCTCGTGCTCGCGCACGTGGGCGAGCACGCTCTCGTTGGCGGGCCGCAGGAAGTGGAGCGTGCCGCGGCCGAAGACCCGCGTCTTCTTGCGCACCTCGATGAGGCGCTTCATCCAGTTGAGCAGTGACGACGGGGTGCGCTGCTGGGCCTCCACGTTGATGGACTGGTAGCCGTAGACCGGGTCCACGATGAGCGGCAGGTACAGGCGGGCGGTGTCCGCGCGCGAGAAGCCGGCGTTGCGATCGCCCGTCCACTGCATGGGAGTGCGGACGCCGTTGCGGTCGCCCAGGTAGATGTTGTCGCCCATCCCGATCTCGTCACCGTAGTAGAGGATCGGGCTGCCCGGCAGGGTGAAGAGCAGGCTCGTGAGCAGCTCGATCTTGCGCCGGTCGTTCTCGAGCAGCGGGGCGAGCCGGCGGCGGATGCCCAGGTTCAGACGCATGCGCGGGTCCGATCCGTAAGCGTAGTAGAGATGGTGGCGCTCTTCGTCAGACACCATCTCGAGCGTCAGCTCGTCGTGGTTGCGCAGGAAGAGGCACCACTGCGCCGACGGCGGGATCTCCGGGGTGTGCACGAAGATGTCGGTGATGGGTCGGCGGTCGCCGTGACGGACGGCCAGGAAGATGCGCGGCATGAGGGGGAAGTGGAAGGCCATGTGGAACTCGTCGCCGTCGCCGAAGTACGGGCGGACGTCGGCCGGCCACTGGTTCGCCTCGGCGAGCAGGACGCGGCCCTGGTACTCGCGGTCGAGGGTGGCCCGGATCTCGCGGAGGAACTCGTGGGTCTCCGGGAGATTCTCGCAGTTGGTGCCCTCCCGCTCGAAGAGATAGGGCACCGCGTCGCAGCGAAAGCCATCGAGGCCCTTGTCGAGCCAGAAGCGCATGACATCGAGCAGTTCGCGGCGCACCTGGGGGTTGTCGTAGTTGAGATCGGGCTGGTGGTGGAAGAACCGGTGCCAGTAGTAGGCCTTGGCCACCGGGTCCCACGTCCAGTTGGACTGCTCGCTATCGAGGAAGATGATGCGGGCGTCGCGGTAGCGCTCGTCGGTGTCGCTCCAGACGTAGTAGTGCCGGTAGGGCGAGTCGGGCGAGCGGCGGGCGGCCTGGAACCACGGGTGCTGGTCCGACGTATGGTTGACCACGAGGTCGGCGATCACCCGCATGCCGTGGCCGTGGGCGGCCTCGAGGAAGCGGTCGAAGTCGGCCATGGTCCCGTAGTCGGGATGGATCTCCCGGTACTCGGCCACGTCGTAGCCGTCGTCCCGCAGCGGCGAGCGGAAGAAGGGCAGGAGCCAGATGCAGTCCACCCCCAGCTCCCGCAGGTGGCCGAGCTGGCTGGTGAGCCCGATGAAGTCGCCGATCCCGTCGTCGTTGCCGTCCCGGAACGCGCGGACGTGCAGCTCGTAGAAGACCGCGTCCTTGTACCAGAGCGGGTCGCGATCGCTCACGCTCGCCTCACGGGTCGTGCGAGCGTCCGGTCGTCCGCTCCCAGCCGAGCGTCCGCAGCGGTGGCCCGGCGAGGTGCAGCCGAAGGCGAGCCGAGCGGATATATAAAGCCTTTAAGGGTTTCACGCATAGTAATCGAAGTCGCGCTCGCGGCGGCGCCAGCGAGCGACCCGGTAGACGTGCGCGGGCGCGACGCGCGGGTCCAGCGCGACGGTGTGGGTGGCGCCGCGCATGAGGCGCCGCTCGCCGCCCAGCAGCTCGTGCAGCTCGTAGGTCTCGTCGGCGGCGATGCCGATGTCGCCGAGCGGGATGTCGAGGGTGGACTCGTGGATCGCGAACGGGTCCAGGTTGACCGCGGCCAGCACCACGCTGTCGCGCGCCGGGGTCATCTTGCCGTAGAAGATCACGTGGGGGCTGCTGGACGAATAGAACCGGAGCCCGCTCATGGACTGCAGGGCCCGGTTCTCTCGGCGGATGACGTTGAGCCGCGCCAGGTAGTCCTTGAGGTTGCCGGGGGCGTCCCAGTCCCGGACGCGGATCTCGTACTTCTCGGAGTGCTGGTACTCCTCGCTGCCGGGGAGGGCGGCGGACTCGCCCAGCTCGAAGCCGCTGTACACGCCCCACAGCGACGACAGGGTGGCGGCGAGCGCCGCGCGCATGCGGAAGGCGGGCGGCCCGCCGCGCTGGAGCACCTCGGGCAGGATGTCCGGAGTGTTGACGAAGAAGTTGCCCCGGAAGTACTCGACCATCTCGGTGCGGGTCAGCTCTTCGAGATAGTCGGTCAGCTCCTCCTTGAAATTGCGCCAGGTGAAGTAGGTATAGGACTGCGTGAAGCCGGCCTTGGCGAGGGCGCGCATGATTTTGGGACGCGTGAAGGCCTCGGAGAGGAAGATCACGTCCGGATCGCGGTCCTGGACCTCCCGGATCAGCCACGCCCAGAAGTCGAGCGGCTTGGTGTGGGGGTTGTCGACCCGGAACGTCCGCACGCCCTGATCGATCCAGAATCGCACGACCGAGAGCAGCGCGTCCCAGAGCGCCGGCCACGCCGGGCTCGCGAAGTTGATCGGATAGATGTCCTGGTACTTCTTGGGCGGGTTCTCCGCGTACTTGATGGTGCCGTCGGGCCGCGAATAGAACCACTCCGGGTGCTCGCGAACCCACGGGTGATCGGGCGAGCACTGGATCGCGAAGTCGAGCGCGATCTCGAGGCCGAGCCCCTGGGCCGCCTTCACCAGGCGACGGAAGTCGTCGAGCGTTCCCAGCTCCGGGTGCACCGCGGTGTGGCCGCCCTCCGGTCCGCCGATGGCCCAGGGGCTGCCCGGATCGTTCGGGCCCGCGTCGAGGGAATTGTCGGGCCCCTTGCGCGCGGTGCGGCCGATCGGATGGATCGGCGGCAGGTAGACGACGTCGAAGCCCATCTGCCGGATGTCGGGCAGCCGCTCGATGCAGTCGTCGAAGGTCGCGTGTCGGCCGGGCACGCGTCCCTGCGAGCGCGGGAACAGCTCGTACCACGAGGCGTACGCGGCGGCCGGACGGTCCACCACCGCCTCGAGCTCGCGGTCGTAACGGGTCAGGTCGCTCCGCGGCGCGGCGCGGAACATGAGGTGGCCGAGGTCGCCGTCGAGCAGCACGTCGAGCCGGCCGTCCCGCGAGGTGGCGGCGGCCAGCCGGTCGAGCGCGCGGCCGAGCGCCTCCGCGTCGGCGCCACGGGCGGCCGCGCGCGCCTGGGTGACCAGGGCGCCGCCCTCGAGCAGCTCGCTGGTCAGATCGGTCTGGCCGCCGGTGATGCGCCGGCGCATCTCCTCGACCCACGAGCCG
The DNA here is from genome assembly GCA_035315345.1 of Candidatus Methylomirabilota bacterium. NCBI lineage: Bacteria > Methylomirabilota (SeqCode) > Candidatus Methylomirabilota bacterium. The sequence goes on along the minus strand of DATFYA010000162.1, from coordinate 43,691 downwards.
AAGACGTCGGTCCAGGCCTCGACGGTGTAGACGTAGCGGGTATTGGCCTCGAGCGGAACCTGACCGGCCCAGCCGTCGTTCTCCACCAGCCGCATCGGCGCCTCGCGCCACTCCGCCCCCGCGCGGCCGCGGTAGCAGACCCGGGCCGCGAGCAGGTCGTGCCCCTCCTTGAAGATGTCGGCGGTGACGGTGAGGGTGTCGCCCACGATCCGCTTCACCGCGTGGCGACCGTCGTCCACCGCGGGACGCACGCGCTCGATCACGATCGGCCGGCGGGCCGGCTTCATCGCCAGCGATCCACCAGGTACGGCTTCTCGTCCTCGAACACCCCGCACAGCCGCGTCGCGCTCTGGGCGACGGCGGCGGGGGCGCGCGACTGCGTATCGAGGATCACCGAGGCGGCCCGGCCCAGGTAGAGCGGAGCCAGGGACTGCGCGGCGTGGCTGCGGTAGACCGTGCGGGCCCGGTAGGCGAGGAGGAAGTCGTACACCACGCGGGTCCAGAGGCGATCGGAGAAGCGGAAGCGCTCGAGGGGACGGTCGCTCAGCTCGAGCACCTCGCCGAGGTTGTCCGGCGCGATGATGCGCTCCCACACCGGCAGCAGATCGCGCACCCCCTGCACGAAGCCCACCTGCATGCGCGAGGGGTCGACGGCGGGACCACCGGGCAACGGCTCGGGCGGGACGCCGAAGCTCACCACCGGCTCGGAGCCGCGGATGTCGAGCCAGAGCGGCTCCGCGCGCTCGGCCAGCGCGAACAGCGCGCTCGCCACGCGTCCCACCGTCGGACCGAGCGGCGTGGGCGGCTGCGCCGAGGGCGCGATGGTCCGCGGACCCAGCACCGCCTGGCTGACCGGCAGCCCGTGCTCGACGGCCGCGACGGGCAGCCAGAATTCGAGGCCGTGGCGCCCGAGGTCGGTCTCCCACACCGTGTCCTTGAGAAAAACCTCGGCGGCGGAGGCCGAGCAGGCGAACTCCTCGGCGATCGGATGCGCGAGCTGGCGGCCGAACAGGCTGCGGATCAGCGGGACCACCAGGGCCTGGGTTAGGGTGCCGTCGTACCGGAAGCGCCGGTAGAGCGGCAGCACCAGGGCGTAGTCCTCCTTGAGCACCGGGGAGGCGAGACCGCGCAGCCACTCGCCGGTCATGCTCGCGAGGTCGGCGTTGAGCATGACGATGGCGCGCGCCTCGAGCATCCGGCCCACCGTGAGGACCGCGCGCACCGCGGCCGACCAGTCCAGCGTGTCGTCCTTGCCGGCCACGGGTCCGACCGAGACCACCCGGAGGTCGCCAAGGGCCTCGGTGACCGCCGCGGTCGTCGTCTCGGACCGCGCCTGGTCCACGTGGGCGATGGCGGCCGCCTGCCCGGGGAAGTGCGTATCGAGGCCGGCGCGCACCGCGGCGGTCACCGCGGCCAGAGCCGGCGCCGGGCCGGCGGTGGCCAGGCCGACGACCAGATCCGCGGTGCCGATGCGCTCGACGGCGGCGCGGGCGTCCTCGGAGAGCACGGCCGGGTCCATCTATCGCGTGAGGTGCGCGAGCAGGGCCAGGTAGTCGCTCACGTGGCGGGTGACCAGGAAGTTGCGGCGCACGTGCTCGCGGCCGGCCGCCCCCATGCGGCCGATCATCTCCGGATTGCTCAGGAGCTGCCGGATGCGAAACGCGGCGCCCTCCACGGTTTCCACGGTATACCCGGTCACCGTCATCACCATCTGAAATGGGATGCCGCCCGCGATGGTGCCGATCACCGGCTTGCCCTTCCACATGGCGGTGGCGACCTCGATGGCGAAGTCGGCCTTGAGGGGCTTCTGGATCGCGATGGTGGCGGCCCGCTCCAGCGCATTGAGCTCGATCTGCGGGTCGGGCGGCAGCACCACCACCGAGATGTCCGCGTCGTGCGAGGCGGCCTCCTGCACGTCGGCCAGCCCGTCCGCGCCGGGGGGTAGCGGGGGGCCGGCGAGCACCAGGCGCACGTCGTGGTGCTTCTTGACCAGCCGGTACGCGTTGATGACGCCGAGCGGATCGTGCTGCCGCTCGAAGGGGCCGATCTGCAGCAGGATCGGCTTGTCGCGCGGGACGCGGAGGCGGTCCATCACCGTCGCCTGCTCGGCGCGCGTCATCTCGCGGTTGCGCTCCGAGAGCGGATCGATCGACGGGTAGACGATGAAGCGCGGGATCGACAGGGGCGCCGCGAAGCGGGCGAGGGAGAACACCGAGGCGTCGTACCGCTGCACCACCGGCCGCAGCGTGTTCCACAGCTGGGGCTGGGCGGAGGACAGGTCGTGGTGGCAGAGCCAGAGCCAGCGGCTCGCCTCCTTGCGCTGCTCCACGAGGTACAGCGGCGGCGCGTCGTGGACCACGACCAGATCGGCGTCGAGCTGCAGCCGTCCCGCGTTGTCGATGCCGGTCTCGCGCAGCCGGCTCAGCATCAGCTCGGTGATCACCTGCTCGGTCCCGGCGAGGGCCTTGCCGACCGCGCGGGTCACCTGGTCGAAGTCCGCGGTGCCGATGGTGATCTCCCAGGTGGTCTCCACGCCCAGGTCGTTCAGCAGGGGTACCACCCGGTTGAGGACCTCGACCACCGGGCCGCCGTAGCGCGACGCGCTCACGTGCACCAGGCGCTTGCCGCGCAGGCGCTCGCCGATGCGCATGAGGAAGTCGATGGTGCCGCGGGGCGCCACCCGTCGGTAGTCGTCGAGCTTGAGCAGCGAGCCCTGGGCCATCAGGCGCCCTCCCCGGAGATGGCGTCGCTCAGCACGCTGAGGTGCCGATCGCGGATGCGCTCGAGGCTGCCCGCGTGCGGATCGATGTGGGCCAGGCGGTCGGCGAGGTCGGGCAGTCCCAGCGCCCCGCCGACCCACTCCGCGAAGTCGCCGCGGCCGCGGCCGGCTCGGTAGCGCGCGGCGATGGTGTGATAAAAGAGCGCGCTCACGTCCACCTCGGCCAGCGCGTCGCGGAACTCGACGAGGGTGCGCGCCTGGTGGCCGGTCGGCACCGGGACCAGGTGGACCTGGAAGAAGCGGAAGCGCTTGCCCTGGGTGCGGGCGGCCGCCGCCCCCAGATGCTGCAGGTGATCGGAGATGGTGGCGATGATGTCTTCGCGCACGCGCTCCATGGAGCCGGCGTGGAAGGCGTCGATCGCGGCGAGCCGCTCGGCCAGCCGCACGTCGCGCACCTCGCTGCCGACCCAGAGGGAAAAATCGTTGGGATACGCCTCGGCGAGCACCGGCCGGTGCAGGAGCGCGGCCGAGGTGTGGCAGAAGATGGACTCGATCGGCACGTGCGCCACCTGCTCGAGCAGCTCGCGGGCGTCGTGGGCCTCCTGGGGCAGCAGCTCGTTCAGCTCGAGACAGCCGAGGAAGACGAAGGGTTGCGTCGCGCTCATGCGGTAAGCTCTCTCGGAGGACCTGACCGGTGAACGTCCTGCTGCTGAGCCGCGAGTATCCCCCGCACGTGTACGGCGGCGCGGGGGTGGTGGTCGACCACCTGAGCCGAGCGCTCGCCCGGCGCGCCTCGGTCGAGGTGCGCTGCTTCGGCGACAACGAGCAAGCGCGAGCGAACCTCGCGGTCCACGGTTACGCGCCGTGGGAGCGCCTGGCCGGCGGCCCGGAGGTGGCCTATGCCCCGGCCCTCGAGGCCCTCTCGGTGGGGCTCGCGATGGCCCGCGATGCAGTTCGCGCCGATGTCGTGCACACCCACACCTGGTACGTGGGGCTGGGCGGCATGCTCGTGCAGGCGATTCACGGCCTGCCGCTCGTGGTGACGCTGCACAGCCTCGAGCCGCTGCGCCCGTGGAAGGCCGATCAGCTCGGCACCGGCTATCTCGTCTCGACGTGGGCCGAGCGCCTGGCCGTCGAGCGGGCGGACCGGGTGATCGCGGTCTCGGCCCAGATGCGCGCGGACATCCTGGCCAACTTCCGCGTGGAGCCCGAGCGCGTGGTGGTCCTCCACAACGGCGTCGACGCCGAAGCCTTCACGCGCACCGAGCGGCGCGACGCGCTCGATCGTCACGGCGTGCGGGAGCCCTACGCACTGTTCGTGGGGCGCATCAGCGAGCAGAAGGGCATCTTCCAGCTGCTGGACGCCGCGCGCCAGCTGCCGGAGACCGTGCAGCTCGTGCTCTGCGCGAGCAGCCCGGACACTCCCGAGCTTCTGACCCGGCTGCAGACCGCGGTGAGCGGCCGGCCGCAGATCCGGTGGATCAATGCGATGCTCCCGGTGGAGGAGGTCGTGCAGCTCTACAGCCACGCCGCGGTGTTCGTCTGCCCGTCCATCTACGAGCCGTTCGGCATCATCAACCTGGAGGCCATGGCCTGCGGCACCCCGGTGGTGGCCAGCCGGGTCGGCGGTATCCCGGAAGTCGTGCAGGACGGCGAGACCGGCTGGCTGGTCGAGCCGGGCGACCCCGCCGCGCTGGCCCGGGCGCTGCAAGCGGCTCTGGCCGATCCCGCGCGCGCCCGGCGAATGGGCGAGGCCGGCCGCCGTCGCGTCGAGGCGCACTTCTCGTGGGACCGCATCGCCGCGCTCACGATGGACGTGTACCAGCAGGCGATCGACGATCACCGCCGCGCTCCCGCGAGATAGAAGGCCAGGCTCCAGGGCGGCAGATCGGTCCACGGTCCGTCCGGCAGCCGCAGGGCGAAGAGCTGCCGGCCCCAGTCCCGCTGCGGGCCCGGATGCGCCGTCGCCGACGACCCGAGGTTCGCCACGAGGCGCAGCCGGCCGCCCGGAAGATCCCACGAGACGTCGAGCGCGGTGTCGCCGATGGCCTTCCAGGCCGCGGGGGGGACCGGCTCGCCGGCCAGCCGCGGCACGATCGCCTCGGCGCGAAGCCGTAGCAGGTCGCGATGGAAGGCGAGCCACTCGCGGTGGTCCGGGTCGGCGAGCCGACGCCAGTCGAGGATCGAGCGCTCGTAGGTGGCGGGGGCCTGCGGATCCGGGATGCGCTCGCGCACCGCGGGGCTCGCGAACTCCGGGAAGCGCGCGAACTCGCGCCGCCGACCCTCGGCGACGGACGGGCCCAGATCGGGCCCGAGGTCGGTGAAGAACAGGAACGGCTCGCGGGCGCCCCACTCCTCGCCCATGAAGAGCAGGGGCATCGCGGGCGCGAGCAGCACGATCGCGGTCGCGGCGCGCACCGCCTCGCGGGCGGCCAGCGCGGTGATGCGCTCGCCGAGGGCGCGATTGCCGATCTGGTCGTGGTTCTGCAGGAAGCTCACGAACGACGTCGGGGGGAGGTGGGCGCTGGGCTGACCGCGGAGATCCCCGCGATACGCGGACCGCTCGCCCTGGAAGGCGAAGCCCTCGGTGAGGCAACGGCCCAGATGCGGCAGCGGAGGTTGGTAGTCCTCGTAGTAGCCGCCGGTCTCCCCGGTGAGCAGCACGTGCAGCGCGTGGTGGATGTCGTCGTTCCACTGCGCCTGGTAGAGCGGCCGCCGGCCCGCCGCGCGCTCGAGATAGCGCACCTCGTTGGCGCCGTTCTCCAGCACGAGGTGCACGGGGCGCTCGCGTCCCGGCCCCTCGGCCACCGCGCGCCCCAGCTCCACCAGCAGGTGAGTGGGCGAGTCGTCCACGATCGCGTTGACCGCGTCGAGGCGCAGGCCGTCGAGGTGGAACTCCTCGAGCCAGTAGAGGGCGTTGTGGATCATGAAGGCGCGCACGACCTCTGAGCCGGGGCCGTCGTAGTTGATGCCGTCGCCCCAGAACGAGCGGTGGCGCGGCGTGAAGAACCCGGGAGCGTACCGGTGCAGGTAGTTGCCCTCGGGGCCGAAGTGGTTGTAGACCACGTCGACGAAGACGGCGAGGCCGCGCTCGTGGGCCGCGTCGACCAGCGCCTTCAGGTCCTCGGGCCGGCCGTATGCCGAGTCGGGCGCGAAGAGCAGCACGCCGTCGTAGCCCCAGCCGCGGCGGCCCGGGAAGTCGGCCAGCGGCATCAGCTCGATCGCGGTCACGCCGAGCGCGGCCAGGTGATCGAGCCGCTCGATGACGCCCGCGTAGGTGCCGGCCGGAGTGAAGGCGCCCACGTGCAGCTCGTAGAAGACGAGCCGCTCGGGCGGCAGGCCGCGCCAGGCCGCGTCGCGCCACGCGTAGGCGAGCGGATCGACGACCTCACTCGGCCCGTGCACGTCGCCCGGCTGGAACCGCGCGGCTGGATCGGGCACCAGCATCTCGCCGTCGATGCGATAGCGGTAGCGGGTGCCCGCGGGGGCCTCGCGCGTCACGTATTCGGCCCAGCCGCCTGCATCGCGGGACATCGGGAAGGCACGCCCGGGCTCCTCGAGCCACAGGTCGACCTGCGCGGCCCCGGGTGCCCAGAGGCGGAACCGCGTGGTGCCGTCCTCGCGCACGCTGGCCCCGAACGGCATGCCGTGCGCGCGCCGGGCCGCGACGGCGGGGCTCATTAGCGGGAGGCCTCGCGCTCGAGCAGCGCGATCGGGAAGTGGCCGAACAGAGTCGGGCAGGCGAGGGCAGGGGCGCCGTCGCGCCGCTCCGTCTCGACCCTGAGCCCGGTGAAGCGGTCACGGTAGACGCCGGCGAGGTCGTCACCGAGCGCGATCCACGTGTGCTCCCACACCGCCTCGCCCAGCGGGATGGCGCCGGTGAGCCCGGCGAGGCGCGCGGTGAGGCGCGGCGCCGCGGCCACCACCACGTCGGCGCCGTCGCGCCGGGCCAGCGCCACGACGTGCTGGGCGTGCTGGCCGCCCCCGACCAGCGCCTCGTAGGCGCCCACCGCGAAGAGGCGCGTGCGCTCCCGCCGGAGGGTCAGGGCGCGATGGGTCACGTAGAGCTTCACGCGCCCGTCGGTCCACCGCTCGAGCAGCTCGCGGCACAGCCCGGTGAGATCCGATCCGGCGGCGCCGATGCGGGCGCGGAGCGCGTCGAGCAGCTCGCGGCGCCGTGCGAAGTCGACCGGACGGCGATTGTCCGGATCGACCAGCGACAGGTCCCACAGCTCGGTGCCCTGGTAGAAATCCGGGACACCGGGGGAGACCGCCTTGAGCAGGGTCTGGGCCAGCGAGTTGACCGCGCCGTGGGCGGCGACCAGCCGCTGGAACGGCTGGAAATAGGACAGGAAGGGGCCGCCCGGCGCGAGGAGGTGGCCGACGAAGTCCCGCACCGCGGCGTCGTAGGCCTCGTTGGGGTTCACCCAGCTGGTGCGCCGCTTGGCCTCCTTCGTGGCCTTCTCCATGTAGCCGACGATCCGTCCGGTGAAGGCTTCGAGCGTCTGCTCGCCATCCGGCGGCCACGCGCCGATCAGGGTCTGGTAGAGCAGATACTCGTCGTTGCTGTCCGGGGCGGCGTGGCCGTCGATCTCCCGTTTGAAGCGCCGCGCGTGGGCGCGCCAGCGCCGCACCTCGGCGGCCCAGGTGGCCGGCACCTCCGACAGCACGTTGATGCGGGCGCGCACGTCCTCGCCGCGCTTGGTGTCGTGGGTCGCGGTGGCCAGCATCGACTCGGGCCAGCGCTCGAGTCGGCGGGCGTTGCGGGCGTGGAAGGTGGCGGCCCCCTCGCCGTAGCGGCCGGGGTCTCCGCCCACCTCGTTGAGCGAGACCAGGCGGTTGTAGAGATAGAAGGCGGTGTCTTCGACGCCCTTCGCGGTGACCGGCCCGGTGGTCTGCTGGAACCGCATCGCGAAGTGCCGCTGGGCGGCGCGCTCGTCGGGCGCGCGGCTGACCGGGTCGCGGAGCAGCAGCACGTCGCGGAGGAAGTCGAACACGGAGGCATTGACCGTCGGGTTCCGCCGCCGCGCCTCCGCCACCGCCGCCTCGATGTAGCCGCGGTCGCGCGGGCTCGGCTCGCCCGCCTCGTCCCCCACGTAGGTGCGGTAGATCGAGAAGGCCGCGACCACCTCGCGGATGGCGCGGATGAGGCTCGCGAGGGTGAAGTCGCGCGAGAGCCGGTTGCGCTCCGACATGCGATCGAGGTGGTGGCCGAGCTGGGTGATCTCGCTGGCCATCGATACCTGCATGATGAGGCGCTTGGACGCGTAGGAGTGGTCGGCCATGGACATCGTGTCGCCCACGAAGCGCGCATAGACCGTCGTCATCTGCCTAGAGGTCTCTCGGTCCACGAAGAGGCCGTTGACCGAGGCCAGGAAGTCGTAGCCGGTGGTGCCGGCCACCGTCCACCAGTCGGGCAGCTCTTCGCGCGGGGCCAGGATCTTCTCGGCGGCGATCCAGATCGGCCGCGCGTCCGCACCCGCCGCGCGGTCGCCGGCGCGGGCCTGGTGGAGCGCGGCGAGGGCCTCCGTCTCGGTCTCGCCGATGTCGGGCAGGAGCCGGCGGGCGGTCGCGATCAGGGCGCCCTCCTGCAGCCACCGGAAGTACTCGCTCGGCGCGTAGAGCCCGTCCGGATGATCGACGCGGAGCCCGTTCACCTTGCCCTCGCCGACCAGGCGGAGCACCAGCTCGTGGGTGGCGTCGAACACCGGGCGGCGCTCCATGCGGATGGCCGCGAGATGGCTCACGTCGAAGAATCGCCGGTAGTTGACCTCGTCGCCCGCGACGCGCCAGTCTGCGAGGCGGTAGGTCTGCCCGGACAGCAGGTGGTCGAGCGCGTCGAAGCTGGTGGGGTCGCCCGGGGTGCCGTTGAACCGGCGCACCGTCTCCTCGATGTGCTCGCGGACCTCGGGCGATTCCTTGGTCAACGTGGTCAGGCGCCGCTTGACGATCTCCTTCTCGCGCAGCCGCTCCTCGATGCGACGCGGATCGGTCTCGGTCCGCCCGGGAAGGTGCTCCAGCGCGGTCAGGACGCTACGAAGCTCGAGCAGCGCGGGGTCCTCGGCGCCCAGCCGCTGGGCGAGGGCGTCGAGCCGGTCGGTGAGCACCAGGGCGTACGTATCGGGGGCGATCGGCAGCCGCGCGCCCGCGTAGCGGAGGTGGAAGGCCCCGTCGGCAAACTCGAGCTGCAGCTGCTGCGACTCGAGCACGCGCCCGTACTGCTCGGGCAGGATCGGCAGGAGCACGCGATCGCGCAGCTCGGGCTTCACCGGCGTCCAGTCGATGTCGAAGAACTCGGCCCGCGGAGACGCGGGGCCGTTTTCGAGCACGTCGAGCCACCAGGGGTTGGCGTCGCCCGCGATCCCCATGTGGTTGGGCACCACGTCGAGGATCAGGCCCAGGCCGCGCGCGCCCAGCTCGGCGGCCATGCCGTCGAAGTCCGCCGCGCTGCCCAGCTCGGGATTGAAGGCGTTGTGGTCGGTGACGTCGTAGCCGTGCGAGCTGCCCGGCCCGCTCCGGAAGCACGGGGAGAGATACACGTCGCTGACGCCGAGCGCGTCCAGGTACGGGCCGAGCGCGGCGACCGCCTCGAAGCCGAGCGCGCTCCCGAGCTGCAGGCGGTAGGTCGCCCGGCGGGCGCGCCGGAGCGCGGCCACCGCCTGCTGGTAGAGGACGTCGGCGTCGATCATGCGGCCTACAGGTGGGTCAGGGTCTCGCGCGGGTGCGGCTCGCGATTGCGGATGTGCTGCTCGAGAATCTGCCGGGCCAGCCCGCGACCCCCCAGCCCGAAGGCGAGCGACAACGCGAAGATGAGCCCGCCGAACGTGATGCCGAAGGCCACCAGCACCATCTCCTTGCCGATGCCGAGATGCGTGATCGCGGTGGCGCTCGCGAAGAGCAGCACGCCCCAGCGGATGGCGCGGGCGAGGAGCCGGGCCTCGGGCACCCGCGCGTTGACCGCCGCGATCAGCGCGCCCTCGCCGAGGAAGTTGGCCACCAGCCATCCCACCAGCAGGATGAGGGCGGCCCCGAGGACCCGCGGCACCCAGGAGAAGACGAACTCGGTGAGGCGGCCGGTGCCCGGGATCGCGAGCGCGTCGATGGCGACGGGCAGGAAGAGCACCAGCACGCTCCAGAACACGATGAGTCCCAGCACCTGGGACGGCGGCCTCCGCACGCCGGCTCGATGGAGCGCGGCCACGATGCCCCACGTCTCCGCGCGGCGATCGAAGGCGACCGCCTGGGCCAGGCGCCGAATCACTCGCGCCCCGATCCACGCCGCCGCGAAGCCGACCGCGGTGAGCGTGAGCATCGCGAGAATGCCCGGCAGCACGAGCATGAGCCTCGTCTTGAGGTCCGCGAGAGCGGCCCACACGAGATCGCCCCACATGTCCGTCATGATTGCCGCCTCCCAGGAGAGCAGTGTCGTTCGACCTCACGGTATCACGCGGGCAAGGTCCCAGAAAGGCGCGACGGACGTGGCGCGGCGGTCGTCGTTACCGACTCGCGGCCGGTAATGGTTACCGCAGCGCCGAGGAGGACGCGATCGACGAATAGCGCCCCGTCGCGTTTTCCCGTTCTTGTGGTCGCGCGCGGGCTGGCACAACGCTTGCCCGCAGGGTGACTCATGAGGAGCGGGCGGGCGCCGGCGCTGCGCGAGCGCATCGCGCAGTCGTTCACCCAGGTGGAGGACGTCCTCTACGTCGGCCTCGCCGTGATGCTGGCCCTCGGGGCGGTGGTGCTGCTCCTGAACGCCGGCTTCCACTTCGCGCAGAGCCTGCTGGCGGGCGCAATCGGCACGGGCTTCATCGCGGTGCTCGACCAGCTGCTGCTCATCCTGATGATCATCGAGATCCTCTACACGGTCCAGGTGTCGTTCCGCGAGCATCTGCTGGTGCCGGAGCCGTTCGTGCTGGTGGCCATGATCGCCGCGGTCCGGCGCATCCTGGTCATCACCGCCGAGTTCGGCACCCTGATGGAGCAGGGAGAGAGCGCCTTCCGGTTCGCGCTCATCGAGCTGGCGCTGCTCACCGTGATGACCGGCGTGCTGGTGGCCTGCCTGGTCGGGCTCCGCAAGCGGGACAAGGCGGCGGTGGCCGAGCGGGCCTGAGGAGCCATGTCATGAAGATCCGGCCGGTGGACGAGACGGACGGGCGGCGAACCTTCGTGCTGGTGTGTGACCGCCACGACGACCCGGTCGAGGCCCTCGCCGGGGCGGCCAAGCGCTTCGACCTGCGGGCCGCCTCGCTGAGCGGCATCGGCGCCTTCTCGGGCGTCACGATCGGCTTCTTCGATCGGTCCCGGCGCGACTACATCCGCCGGGTCATCCGCGAGCAGGTCGAGGTCCTCTCGCTCTTGGGCAACATCGCGCTCGATCAGGGAGAGCCCCGGGTGCACGTTCACGTCGTTGTCGGCCGGGCGGATGGGACCGCGATGGGTGGGCACCTGCTGGGGGGAAGCGTCGACCCGACCCTCGAGGTGACGATCGTCGAGTCCCCGGCCACGCTGCGGCGCCGGACGGATCCGGGCAGCGGTTTAGCCTTGATTGACCTGGATTGGAGAAACGGGTAGGTCGCACTTACACGGTAATAACTTCCGCCACTGGCGCAGCGTCGGCACGTGTCCTATCATGTCCGCTCGCAGCCATATGGATCTAAAGCGTCAGCCTGCATCGCCGATTCGCCAGCCGGTGCCCAGCCTCGTGGAGCAGGCATATCGATTGCAGACGGCCGGGCCGACGGTTCTTCCTCCACTCACGCAAATTTCCCGGAAAAGGGGAACAGGCCATGAAGCATCGGATCTTGATTGCCGACGACGATGAGTCGGGCCGGAGCGGGCTCGCCGCGCTCCTCTCCATGTGGGGCTACGAAGTCCAGGAGTGCGTGGACGGCAAGGACGCGCTCGAGCGGGCTCCCGGGTTCCGTCCGTCGGTGGTGATCGCCGACATGATCATGCCGGTGATCGACGGCATCGGGCTCCTCAAGCCCCTGGCGGCCGCGGTGCCGGATGCCGCGGTCATCCTGCTCACGGCCCACGGGTCGATCGAGACGGCGGTCTCCGCAATGCGCGAGGGGGCCTACGACTACATGACCAAGCCGGTCGACCCGCGGCGGCTGCGGGTTCTGGTCGAGAAGGCGGTGGAGAAGGTCCAGGTCAACCGAGAGGTCACGGTGCTCCGACGCCAGCTGAAGGAGACGCGCGGCCTCGGGCCGCTGCTCGGCGTGAGCGCGGCGATGCAGGAGGTCTACCGGCTGATCGAGATGGCGGCGCCGAGCCCGGCCCCGGTGCTCATCCTGGGCGAGACCGGCACCGGCAAGGAGCTGGCCGCGCGGACGATCCATCAGCTCTCGCAGCGGTCGAAGGGTCCCTTCGTGGCGGTCAACTGCTCGGCCATCCCCGAGACGCTGCTGGAGAGCGAGCTCTTCGGGCACGAGCGCGGCGCCTTCACCGGCGCGATGGCGCGGCGGCCCGGCTACTTCGAGCTGGCCGATGGCGGCACGATCTTCCTCGACGAGATCGCGGAGATGAGCTCCAACCTGCAGGCCAAGTACCTCCGCGTGCTCCAGGACAGCCAGGTGCGTCGGATCGGCGGCCATGAGGAAGTCTCCGTCGACGTGCGCGTGCTGTGCGCCACCAACAAGGACGTGATGAAGGCGGTGCAGGACGGCACGTTCCGGGAAGACCTCTACTACCGGGTCAACGTGCTGCCGATCCCGCTGCCGCCGCTGCGGCGCCGACCCGAGGACATCCCGCTCCTGGCCGATGCCTTCATCGCCGAGTTCAACGACAAGTACGGACGGGCGGTGCGCGGGCTCGACGACACGGCGCTGAAGCTGCTGGGCGAGCACTCGTGGCCGGGGAACGTCCGCGAGCTGCGCAACGTGATCGAGCGGGCCGTCGTCTCGTGCGAGGGCGGCCTGATCACTCCCGAGGCGCTGCCGCTCGCGCCGCTGGGCGCCCCGCGCGCGGAGCGGGCCAACGTGGTCGTGCTGCCGGTCGGCACCACGCTGGACGACGGGGAGCGCGAGCTCATCCTGAGGACGCTGCAGTCGGTGAACAACAACAAGACCCGCGCCGCCGAGATCCTCGGGACGACGCCGAAGACGCTCCACAACAAGGCGCGGCGCTGGCGGGAGCTGCAGGCGGATCGCGACGCGCTGAAGCGGGCTTGAGGTCGGGCGCGGCCTAGCGGCGGCGCCCGCCGCCGCTAGGCTGACTGCCGATCCACACGACCCACGGTCGTGTGGACGATGCTTCCTGGCGGATCTCCACCGGATAGCCCTGGCGCTCGATGCTGCTGGCCAGGCGCGCGGCCGCGTCCCGATCGGCGAACGCCGCCGCCGGAGTCCAGTCGCTGGCTCCCTTGCGGGCGTCGCTCTGCGCGCGCGGAGGATCTGGCGTGGCCGCTGCGTGCCGCGGCGCGGGGACCGATCGCGCCTCGAGCACCGGCTTCGACGTCGGGGCCTTCCGCTCGGGGTCGGGCACGCGCGAGGCGGCCGGGGGCAGCGACGGAGCCGTCGAGCCGGAGTCAGAGCCCGCGGAGCCAGAGCCCGGTGACTGGCGGGATACGCTGGTCCCGGGCATCGGCTCGCCCGTCTGCTCGCGCGAGCGCGCCTCGTCGCCCAGAGCGGCGGCAGTCTCGGCCCCCCGGGTCGACGCCGAAGGGATCGGGCTCTTCGCCGGTGGCGCCTCGGCCGTCGCCGAGAGCGAGGAGGCGGCAGGTGCCGCGGCGGCCGGTGGAGCAGAGGCAACCGGCGGCGCCGCCGGAGGTGCCGGTGTCGCGGGAGGGGCAGCGGGGACCGGTGGCGTCGTCGCGACGGCGGGAGGAGCCGGCGGCGCCGGCGACGGAGCCGACTGGGGCCGATCGAACGGACCGCCGCGGAGCGCCTCGGACAGCGATTTGGCGAGTGACCACTCGGAGTCCGACTGCGGATCCCGAGCGTAGGCGACCGTCGAGCTGTCTGGCGTCCGCGCCAGCGAAGGCCCCTCCAGCAGGTACGGCACACCGAAGAAGACGAGCAGGAACGTCGGGACGAACGCGGCGGCGGCGATGGCCAGCCCGCGCGTGTCGCTCAGGATGCTCCAGCGACCCTCTCGCGGGCCGTCGTCCTCGAAGTCGTCGGCGTCGGCGAGGGATCCTGAGTCGAACGCCGGGTGATCGCGGAAGGTTTCTTCGAACTCGCCGGACGCGGCCTCATCCACCGCTCCATCGGCCATGGAGTCGTCGGGTTCACCTTTGAGCCTGAGCATGGCCACGGAGCACGCAAGTGACGTGCCATTACGCGAGTCTCGGCGATAACTTGCAAGTCGGCTGCTCGGTGCCCGACTGTTGCGTCCGGAAGCGAGGAGTTCTGAACTAGGGCGGATAAATTTTCCTCGGTGCATCGGGCAATTCCTTCCCGGCCGGCGTGACAGGGTCCGTCCTGATCAGTCTTCGCGCGCTTGGCAATGCTGGCATGCGGGTTGCGACGCGGCCCGCGGGAGGGTCGCAATGAGAGTGATCGGCAGGCCGTTGCAGGGGACCGTGCCGCGCTGGCGGGTGGCGGTCCTCGAGGGCGATGCTTCGTCCCGGGCGGTGCTTCGCACCGCGGTCGAGGACTCGGGCGGGACGGTGGCCGTGGAGGCGCCACTCCGGCTCGACGCAGTGGACCTCATGCGCCAGACGCGGCCGGACGTGCTGATCATGGCACCCAGCCTCTCCGGACGCCGGGAGCCCGCTCTGATGCCTCGAATCACGGCGGTGGTCGATTGTCCGGCCGTGCTCTACACTCGCGACACCGGGCCGGCCCTGGTCAAGCAGGCCAATCGCGCGGGGGTCATGGGCTTTCTCCTCAAGCCGCTCCGCGCCGCCGAGCTGGCGCCCACGCTGGACCTGGCGCTCGCCCGGTTCCGGGATCTGCGGCGGCTGCAGCGCGCCCGCTCGGAGCGGCCGATCGTGGACCAGGCAAAGGGCAAGCTGATGATGGATCGTCGCCTGAGCGAAGAGGAGGCCTTCCAGTGGCTGAGACGGCGGGCGATGGATTCGCGCCAGCGGTTGGGCGACGTTGCCCGCGTCGTCCTCGGCGATCCCGGCTCGCGATGACCCAGGGCCTCTTCGAGTGTAGGCTTTACACGACTCCACGGGAAATTCCTACAAATCGGCCCGACCGGGGCGCTCCCGGCGCGAAGGAGCGTTTCGCGACGACTACTTGGACGCATCGTGCCGCATGATTCCTGGCATGTGCGATGCACCAGCCCTCGCGGCAGGAGGTGCCTACCATGGAAATCATCGTCGTCGCTGCGATGTTGGCCCTGGTCGTGTTGCTCGGGATCGCCGTGAAGCTCTATGACCTCAAGCGCAAGCGTGAGGAGGAGGCGGTGGCGGCTCAAGCGAGGATCTCCGACGCGCTCCTGATGGACGCAACGCTGTCGGGCCTGCCACTGACCCCGACGGCGCACATCCCCCTGTGGAGCGGCACGCCGCTCACGCTCGAGATCACCGGCTCGGTGCCGAAGACGGAGCTGCGCGAGGCGGCCCTCGGAGTAGCCCGCCGCGAGATGGCACGAAGCCGGGACGACTTTCGCATCGAGGACCGGATCGCGGTGGATCCGGGGCTCCCTCGGGCCGCCTGACGCATGCCCCAGCGCCTCACGGCACTTGCGGCACGACTCACGACGGTTGCGGTGGCGGGGCTCCTGGCCTGGGCTCCGGCGTCGGCGGACGCCGGGGCTCCGACCGATCAGCTCAGGACCGCGGTCGAGCAGATGGTCAAGATCCTCGAAGATCCCACCCTCAAGGCCGCGGAGAAGGAGAAGGAGCGGCGCGCGGCGATCCGGCGGGAAGCCGAGACCGTCTTCGACTTCGGCGAGACCGCCAAGCGCGCGCTGGGCCGTCACTGGCAGGCGCTGGCCGAGAAGGATCGACAGGAGTTCACGTCGCTGTTCACCGATCTCATCGAGCGGGCCTACATCTCGCGGATCGAGCGCTACAGCGGCGAGCGCGTGACCTATACCGGCGAGAGCGTGGACGGCGCGCTCGCCTCGGTGCGCACCCGGTTCGTCACGAAGCAGGGAACCGAGATTCCGATCGACTATCGCATGCAGCAGAGAGGAGATCGATGGCTCGTGTACGATGTAGTGGTCGAAGGGGTCAGCTTGATCAACAACTACCGGACGCAGTTCGACAAGATCATCCAGACCTCCTCGTACGCCGAGCTGGTGCGCCGGCTGAAGGCGGCCGAGGTGACGGCGCCTTCCGCTCCGAAGTCGTGAGGACCGCGGACGGTCGCGCCCGACGGCTCGGGGCCGCGGCCGCGCTCATCCTCTTCTCCCTGCTGCTCGTGCTCCCCATCCCCGCCGCCTTGGCGGGAGGGCGCCGAGCGGGCACTGTCCTGGCGGTAGACCCGCAGTCCCGCGTCCTCGTGCTGGACGAGTTCGGGGCCAACGCCGAGCGCCGGGCCCTTCGCGTGCAGGTGCCGCCTCAGGCGGTGGTGCTGCTGTCGCAGCGAAACAAGGACGGTCGGGATCTCACGGACTCGTTCCGGGAGAGCACGATCACGCTCTCCGACATCCGGCCCGGCGACTTCGTCGTCGTGGAGCTGTCGAGCGATCCGGACGTGGCGCGCCTGGTGATGGTCACGCTGCGAGGACGTGCCGGATCGTAGACGCCGGGCATCGAATGACGCGCCAGGGTGTATGGGGCCGGATGCGAGGCATGCGCCGCCTGAGCCTCGTCGGGCTGGTCCTCCTCGGCTTCATCGCCCTGGTCGTCACCGGGACGGCGCTGTACGCGGCGCGTGCCCTCTCCCGCTTCGAGCGGGTGGAGGCGCGCCGGTCGACCCTGCTCTACGCCGCCCCGCCCATCCTCAAGTCGGGTGTCAACGTCACCGCGCTCGACCTCGCCGGGCTCCTGGGCCGCCTGGGCTATCGGGAGACCAAGGGCGCCGGCGGGCCGGGGCAGTTCGCGCGGACGGACGGCGCGTGGGATATCCGCGTCGACGGTACCGCGGCGGGCCGCGTGACCCTGAGCGTGGCCGGCAATCGCATCACGCGGCTGCGTCGGGGCGGCGCCGACGTGGAGAGCGTGGCCCTGCCGCCCGAGCTGCTGGCCAGCGCGGGAGCGGACATGGGCGAGAGCATCCGCCCGGTGCGCCTGGCCGACGTGCCGGCCGACCTCCGCGCCGCGGTGCTCGCCACCGAGGACGTGCGCTTCTATGAGCACGGCGGTGTCGATCCCCGCGGGATCCTGCGCGCCATGTGGACCAACGTGCGGAAGGGTCGCGTGGCCGAGGGCGGCAGCACGATCACCCAGCAGCTCGTGAAGAGCCGGCTGCTGACGCCGGAGCGCACGCTCAGCCGCAAGATCCACGAAGCGCTGCTCTCCACCGTGCTCGAGTGGCGTTACGGCAAGGATCAGATCTTCGAGGCGTATCTCAACGAGGTCTACCTGGGGCAGTCCGGTGGCTCCTCGGTGCGCGGGATCGGGGCGGCGGCGCGCGCGTACTTCGGCAAGGAGATCCACCAGCTGACGCTGCCCGAGTCGGCGCTGCTGGCCGGGATGATCCGGGCGCCCAACAGCTACTCGCCGGTGAGCAATCCGGAGCGCGCGCGGGAGCGGCGTGACGTCGTGCTCGCCCGCATGCGCGAGCTCGACAAGATCTCGGAGGCGGACTACCGCAAGGCGCGCAAGGAGCCGGTGCGCGCGCGCAAGGCGCCCGCCGACGGGCTCACCGCGCCGTACTTCGTCGACTACGTGCGCGCCGAGCTGGAGCGCGCCACCGACGTGGAGCTGGCCAACCAGCACGGGCTGCGCGTGTACACCACGCTCGATCCGGTGCTGCAGCGGCTCGCGGAGGCGGCGGTGGTGAGAGGCCTCGACCGGCTCGAGACCTCGCGGCCGCGCCTGCGGCGCAAGAACCAGGAGGAGCGCCTCCAGGCGGCGATGATCGTGCTGGATCCGGCGAGCGGACAGGTCCGCGCGCTGGTCGGCGGGCGCGACTATCGGACCAGCCAGTTCAACCGGGCGGTCCTGGCCCGCCGTCAGCCCGGCAGCGCGTTCAAGCCGTTCGTGTACCTGGCCGCCATCACCCCGCGGCGCGACGGCCCGCTCTTCACCGCCGCCTCGATGCTGGACGACTCGCCGCTGACGATGGTGGTGGACGGCAAGCCGTGGACGCCCAAGAACTACGACGAGCGCTACCAGGGGCCGGTCACGGTGCGCCGCGCGCTGGAGGGCTCGATCAACACCGCGACGGTGCGGCTCGCGCAGGCGATCGGGCTGCCCGCGGTGATCGACACCGCGCGGGCCCTCGGGGTCGAGGGCGATCTCAAGCCGGTGCCGGCCCTCGCGCTCGGGGTCTTCGAGATCACGCCGCTCCAGCTCGCGCGCGCATACCTGCCCCTGGCCAACGGGGGCCTCGCGCCCGCGGGAGGGGTGGTGGACACCCTCACCGACGACGCCGGCGCCGCGTTGTGGAGCGCCGGCCGCGAGAGCCGGCCGGTGATCGGCGCGCCCGAAGCCTACGTGATGACTTCGCTGCTCGAAGGCGTGATCAACGCGGGCACCGGAGCGGCCGCGCGCTCGCTCGGCGTGCCCGGCGCGGTGGCGGGCAAGACCGGCACCACCAACGAGGGCCGCGACGCGTGGTTCGTCGGTTATTCGCGGAACCTGCTCGCACTGGTGTGGATCGGCTTCGACGACGGCACGCCGGCCGGACTGTCGGGCGCGGAAGGTGCGCTGCCGATCTGGTCGGAGTTCATGCGGCAGGCCCTCGATGTCTATCCGGCCGGACCGTTCGCGGAGCCGACCGGCATCACCCACGCGAAGATCGATCTCACCAACGGCCGGACCGCGACGGCCTACTGCCCGCTGGTGGCGACCGAGGTGTTTCTCGCGGGAACCGAGCCGCCCGCGTGCGTGGAGCACGGCGGGGTGACCGAGCAGATCGGTCGGTGGTGGGACAAGGTCTGGGACTGGTTCAGGAAGTAGCGGAACGGAACGAGATCAGGTCGCGAGCAGCCGGCCGAAGCGCCGCAGCCGGTCCTGGATGTCCCCCATGAAGAGGAAGGCGAGGCCGTCGGTATCCGCGCGCCACACCAGCGCCGGCACGTTGAACGGCGATCCGTCGGGTGGACGGAACCGAAGCTGGGCGGGCGTCCCGATGTCCAGCCGCTCCTTCGGTCTCACCTTGGCGCCACGGGCCGAGATGTCCATGGTCTGCAGGAGGAATCTCCGCTTCCCGGCTTCGACGACCACGAGCCAGGAGACGTCGGTGCGCGGGTGACGACGGCGGTCGTTCTGCCTCGTGGGTGGCGTGGTCATGGCCCCGGCCTCAGCAATGTACGTGCCGCGCCTCCAGGGTCGCCAGCCCGCATGGTTACACTGCGTCATCCCTGTCGGCACTGTTTCCACGCTGACACTGTCGACGAGACGCCAGGGGTGATAGCATCGGCCCCGTCGTGGAGACCACCGCGGAGGTCGTGATCTGTGGCGCCGGGATCGCCGGCGTGGCGGCGGCCTATCACCTGACGCGGCGGGGCATCACCTCGATCGTCCTGGTCGACGAAGGCCCGCCGCTCTCCCTTACCAGCGACAAGTCGGCCGAGTCCTATCGCAACTGGTGGCCGGGCCCCGGTAGCGACATGGTGTCGCTGATGAATCGCAGCATCGACCTGATGGAAGATCTGGCCCGCGAGAGCGGCAACGTCTTCCTGATGAACCGACGGGGCTATCTCTTCGCCACCGCCCAGGCGGAGCAGGTGGAGCACTACCTCCGCGCCGCCGAGGAGGCGGCCGTCCTCGGCGTCGGGCCCGTTCGGATCCACCGCTCGCCAGGAGACGACTACCGGCCGGCGCCCACCGTCGGCTACGAGGGCCAGCCGACCGGAACGGACGTCATCACGGACCGCAGCGTGATTCGCCGGCACTTTCCGTACCTCGCCGAGGACACGGTCGCCCTGCTCCACGCGCGACGCTGCGGCTGGTTCAGCGGTCAGCAGCTCGGCATGTACATGCTGGAGCGCGCCCGCGCTCGAGGCGTTCGGCTGATCGAGGGACGCGTGGAGCGAATCGAGACCGCGGGAGGGCGCGTCAGCGGAGTGAAGGTGGCCGGTCCCGGCGGCAGCCGCACCGTCGGGACCCCGCGCTTCGTGAACGCGGCCGGCCCGTACGTTCGCGACGTGGGGCGGCTGGTGGGCGTCGACCTGCCTGTGTTCTGCGAGCGCCACGCCAAGGTCGCCTTCCACGACACGCTCGGCGTGGTGCCGCGGCACGCGCCGATGACGATCTGGACCGATCCGGTCCGCCTGCCGTGGTCTCCGGAGGAGCGCGCGGAGCTGCAAGGGTCAGACGCCTTGCGCCATCTGCTCGACGAGATGCCGGCGGGGGTGCACGGCCGTCCGGAGGGCGGCGCCGACAGCCCGATCGTCCTCGGCGTGTGGACCTACGACGTCGAGCCGATGGAAGCGCGATTTCCCGTCGAGTTCGATCCCGCGTATGCCGAGATCGTCCTCCGCGGTCTCAGCCGGCCGATCCCGGGGCTCGCCGCGTACCTGTCGCGCCTGCCGAAGTGCTTCGTTGACGGCGGCTACTACACCAAGACGCGGGAGAACCGCCTGCTCGCCGGGCCATTGCCGCTCGAAGGCTCGTTTCTGATCGGCGGCCTCTCCGGGTACGGGATGATGTCCTCGAACGGCGCGGCGGACCTGCTCGCCGACCACATCGCGGAGCGGCCGCTGCCGTCTTACGCCCCCGCCTTCCACCTGGACCGCTACCAGAATCCCGCCTACCGGGCCCTCCTCGCCGAGTGGGGCGACTCCGGCCAGCTCTAGCCCCAGTACTGCATCGCGTCCCGGATGATCAGCTCGAGCTCCGGCGCGCCCACCGGCCGCGGGGCTCCCGACAGCAGGCGCGGCTGGCGCAGCGTGCCGTCGATCAGAGCCGGGATGTCGCGCTCGGTGTAGCCGATCGCGGTGAGCCCGTTGGGGATGCCGATGTCCCGCATCAGCCCGAGGAGAGCGCGCGGCAGGGCCTCGCGCTGTTCGGTCTCGTCGAGGTCGGCGACCGGCGCTCCCAGGAGCTCGGCCGCGCGCAGGTGGCGCTCCGGGGACGTGGCGAAGGTGAAGCGGAAGGCGGCCGGCGCGGTCAGGATCACCGACATGCCGTGCGGCACCAGCGGGTGGCGCGTGCGATACCCGCTCGGCACGTAGTCGCGCACCAGGCCCGCGATCGGGTAGGCCACCGCGTGGGGGATATGCACCCCCGCGTTGCCGAAGCCGATGCCCGCGTAGTTCGCGGCCAACGCCAGATGCAGTCGGGCCTCGACGTCGAGGCCGTTGAGCACCGCGCGGCGAAGATAGCGCGCCGCGTACTCCATGGCCTTCTCGCACCAGATATCGCTGGCCGGGTTCGCGCCGATGTAGGCCGGCCGATCCGGTGGGTGGTGCTTCGCCCGCGCGTGGTACGGGCGCGTGGTGTAGGACTCGATGGCGTGCGTGAGGATGTCGGCGCCGGCCGCCGCGGTGACTTCCGGCGGGGCGGTGAGCGTATTGAGCGGGTCCACCACTCCCAGCGCGGGGCGGAGCAGGCGATGCGAGACGCCCGCCTTCACGTTCTGATCCACGATGTGAGTGACCGCGACCGCGGTGGTCTCGCTCCCGGTCCCGGCGGTGGTGGGGACCGCGATGAGCGGCCGCATCGGGCCGGGCACCGGCACGCCCTTGCCGACCGGCTTGTTGATATAGTCCAGCAGCGGCGCCGGATAGCAGGTGAGGAGATTGGCCGCCTTGCAAGTATCGATCGTGCTGCCGCCGCCGACCGCGATGAGGCCGTCGAAATCCTTGCTCCGCGCGTACTCGCCCGCCTCCTCCATGGAGCGATCGGTCGGCTCGACCTCGACCCCGTCCCAAACGTCGGCCTTGATGCCCTGCTCCTCGAGCAGATTGCGCACCCGCTCGGACAGGCCGAGCTCGGCCACGTGCCGGTCGGTGAAGATCAGCGCCTTCTTGATGCCGAGGCGGCTGGCGTCGAAGCCGATCTCGTCCATGGCGCCCAGCCCGAACTTGATCGGCGAGTTCTCCATCACGAACACGGTCTCGGTGGGAAGGGTGACGCCTTTCATGCGGCCTCCATTGGGGTGCGGCTCTGGGATCCGGGCTCGCTGGAGATTATAGAAAACGCGGGACGCCTGCGATACCCTCGGCGCGCCCGAAGCCCGTGAGCCTCCGCGCGTCGCCGCGGTGCCTACACGAACTACGAAGGCAGCGCGACGCGGGCGAGCAGCTTGACGTCGTCCAGCAGCGCGCCGGCGCCGCGGACCACGCAGGTGAGCGGATCGTCGCTCACGCGGATCGGGAGCCCGGTCTGCTCGTGGAGGAGGGAATCGAGTCCGCGCAGCAGCGCGCCGCCGCCCGAGACCATGATGCCCTTGTCCACGATGTCGGCGGCCAGCTCGGGCGGGATTTGCTCGAGGCAGGTGTGCACCGCACTCACGATCGCCATGATCGGCTCGCGGAGTGACTCCCGGATCTCCTCGCCGGTGACCAGGATGGTCTTGGGGATGCCGACGATCAGATCGCGGCCCTTCACCTCCATCGTGAGGTGCTCGTCGGGAATCGGGTACGCCGAGCCGAGCCGGAGCTTGATGTCCTCGGCGTGGCGCTCGCCGACCAGCAGGCTGTAGTTCTTGCGGATGTGCTGGATCACGGCGGTGTTCATCTCGTCGCCCGCGATCCGGACCGACTTGCAATACACGATGCCGGAGAGCGACATCACCGCCACCTCGGTGGTGCCGCCGCCGATGTCGACGATCATGTTGGCGCCCGGCTCGGCCACCGGCAGCCCGGCGCCGAGGGCCGCCGCGATCGGCTCCTCGATCAGGTAGGCCTCGCGGGCGCCCGCCTGCTTCGCCGACTGCCGCACCGCGCGCTTCTCCACCTGCGTGATGCCGGAGGGCACCGTGACCACCACCCGCGGGTGCACGAGGCTGCGCCGCTGGCGCGTCTTGCTGATGAAGTAGTGGAGCATCTTCTCGGTGGAGTCGAAGTCGGCGATGACGCCGTGCCGCAGCGGCCGGACGACCGAGATGTGCCCCGGCGCGCGGCCCAGCATGGCCTTGGCTTCGTGGCCGGCCGCGAGGACCGTGCCGTCCTTCATGGCCACGATCGACGGCTCGTTGAGGACGATGCCCTGGCCTCGTACATACACGAGGGTGTTGGCGGTCCCCAGGTCGACCGCGAGGTCGTCGGCGAGGAAGCCGGTGAGGGAAGTGAGGCGCATGCCGACTCCTTTCGGGCGACGCAGAGGACGCAACGGATGTGCCAGCGGACGGTGTGAAACCGACGACGCGAAGTGGGTAGCCCAGGTTCGTTCTCCCACAATAGGCGGGGGATCAGGGCGCACGGACCCGAGCGATGGTGTCAGGTCGTGTAGCTTTTACATGACACTCGTGTAAAAGGTACGTGCCAGGAGCTTCGTGACGACCCTTGTCAGCGGTCCGCCCGCGTCGTAATCTTGGGCCTCGCGCCGGCCGGAAGCGGGCGCGTGGAAAGGGATTCGGATGGAGGTCACCCGCAAGCCACCGGCCAAAATCGAGGGGCGCAAGCGCATGCAGGCCAGTGGTCTCACGGTGTCCTGGTACGGGACGCGGAGTCTCAAGGACTGGGTGGCCTACCTCGAGGACACGGGCGCCGACGGTCGCCTGGTGCTCGCTCAGCAGGTGTCCGAGCGATCAGTCAAGAGCCTTCTGGCTCGCATCCAGACGCTCTCGCGTGACGATCTCCGGGCGATGGGCCGTCCCGTGGAGGCGGCGGCTCAGCACGACGGGGGCCCGACGGCGCGAGGCGCGAGCGATCGCGCCGTCGCTTCGGGCGACGGGTTGACCGCTTCCCCCACGTCGAGGCGTCAGCTGATGCTGACCGGCAATGGCGACGGCCAGCCGGCGGAGCGTCCCCGCCGACACCGGATGGCCGGGGTCGGGACCGGGTCGCCGGGCGAGGCGCGTCGTCCCGCGCGCCCGTCGTCCCGGGACGTGGCGGGCACGCTGCGGCAGCTTCGCTCGCGCATCGAGACACTCGAGAACGAGCAGGAGCACCTGCGTGCCGAGCTGGCGGTGCTGCGCGGAGAAGCGGACGGCTACGACGGCGCGCCCAGCATCTTCGTGACGGGATGGTTTCGCGCGACGCTGGTGCTGATCGTGCTGGCCATCGTGGTGGTGATCACGGTGCCGTGGCTGATGGACGTGTTCGACGGCGGCGCGCGGGAGGCCTCGCCGCCGGTGCGAACCGAATCGACCGCTTCGCCGACCCGCTGATCCGGGGGGGCTTACGGCTGTTCCGCGCAGCGCAGCTCGGCGCGGGCGTACACGAGGCCGTCGCGGTAGTAGTGGATGATGCCCGAGTTCGCGCCGCCCTCGAATGGCTCCGAGGACCAGCTGTCGTTGATGGCCTTGAGTGTCCCGACGTGCCGCTCCAGCGCCGCCTTGCACTCGTCCGACGTGGCGTAGGTGCCGGCGAGGATCTGATCCGTCTGGAACCGCGGCACGCCCGCAAGCCAGCGCAGCATCACGGTGTCGAGGGGATTGTCCCTGGCGATGATGGAGAGATCGGACCACAGCAACCAGACGAGGCTCAGCGCGCCGATCCATTTCCTCATGGCGCCCCGACTCTAGGACCGCCCGGCGGGCCTGTCAAGGTTCGCGGCAACGGGAACCAACGTGCCGCGCCGCCGGTTGCGGCGGGGTAGAATAGGCCGCGAATGGAGACGATTCTGGTGGTGGACGACGAGAGCCAGGTGCGAAACCTGGCGCGAGACATTCTCCTGGGCGCCGGCTATCGGGTCCTCGAAGCCGAAGACGGCGAGCAGGCCCTGCGCCTCGCCGAGCAACACCCGGGAGCCATCCACGTTCTGCTCACCGACATCATGATGCCCGGAATGAACGGCAAGGAGCTGGCCGACCGCATGGCCGCGACCCGTCCGGACACCAAGATGATCTTCATGTCGGGACGCGCCGCCGAGGTGATCAGCGAAGCCGGCGTGCTGATCCCGGTCGACGCGTTCCTGGCCAAGCCGTTCACGGTCGACCGCCTGCTCAACAAGGTCCGCGAGCGGCTCGAATACCGCTCGCCGTTTTCCCGCCCTCGCTAGCCGCGCCCGCGGCGGCTCGTCACACCGGCGTGGCGAGCGTCCCCGATAGTGATCGCGGCGCTGAAGGCGATGGGGTGTCGGGCACGACCGATGCGGTCGCCCCGCTCGTCATCGTGCACGGGCCGATTCGCCGAGCGCTCGACATCAACGCGGGCGGTGGCATCTCCGGGCCCGGCTGGCGGACCAACCCCACGATCCCCCGCGCGGTGCGGCTATGCTCGGTCGCGCTCGTCTTCTCGCCGGAGCACGCGAAGACACTAGCCGACGACGGCTGTCGAAGGCGCAGGCGCGGCAGTTCCTGTGGCAGTGTCGCCGGAAGCCGGCGCGCGATCTGGTGCCCGGGCCGGACGGCGGCGAGGGCCTGTCCGATGAGATGCTGGCCACGTTCCCGGACGGAACGCGGAGCGAGACCCTCCTGTCGAAATTCCAGACGCCCGAGAGCCTCGAGCTGCTGATCGTCGGTGGCACGGCCGGGCGGTTCACCGCCATCGTGCCGGGTTCGCCGTTTCGCGACGCGCCCTCCCGGCTGGTGTTCCGGAAGATCGGCTCTAGCCGCTGTCCATCTGGGCCGGCCGCTTGACCCGATCGCCCGGCCGCAGGTTCAAGATCGCCTCGGGGAAGATGCGGGCCAGCCAGCCCATCACGTCGTTGACGGTCACGATACCGATCGGGCGATGCTCGGCGTCCACCAGCGGCACGGTACGGTAGCCGGCGGCGTGCATTCGGTTGACCGCGAAGCAGACGCGGTCGTCCAGCGCAAGGGCTTCCGGGTCGGGCGTCATGACGTCGGTGAGGCGGGTTCGCCCGAGATCGCGGCCCTGGTGCACGACCCGGGTGAGCAGATCGCGCTCCGTGAAGATGCCGATCAACCGCCCGCCGGCGTCCACGATCACGACGCCGGCGCGCCGGTTGTCCACCATGCGGGTGACCGCATCCGCCACCGAGGCGTCGGCCGCCAGCCGGATGGGCTCGCTCGGGGCGAGCAGCCGGACCTCGTCGCTCAGCAGCGCGTCTTCGAGCTTGCGAAACTCGGCGTCCAGGGATTCGGAGTACTCGTCGTGGAACTCACTCATGTTGTCACCTCGCGGCTTGGCCGCATGCTAGGACTGGCTCTTGGGCCTGTCAAGGCGACGGCTGCCCTCGGCGCTAGGCAGGCATCTTCCTAGTCAGGGAGTGATGCCGCCCAGGCACGGTCGAGCGATTCCCATCGAGGAGGGGCGCAACTTGCGCACCGCCCGAGATGTACGACGCGGCCATGCTCATGTATTGTGTCCGTGTTCATCCTCTAACAGACTGACATGCATACGCTATCTAGAATCGTAGCGACCGTGCATCTCGGCGCGGGGAACGCGTCGCGGCTCACGGAGCAGAGACCCGGTTGAGTACGTCCACGTGGCACCGAGTTTGCCGAGTATCGGATGCCTTGAAAGTCATCTGTCCCCGGTGCCGGCAGGAGGACAAACCCTCCCTCCTGGTCACCATCGACACACCCGGCGACGATCGAGAAGTGCCCGGTCTGTGCTGGACCCACCGGCTGCGCATTCTCGGCAAGGAGCCGGACGCGGGCGAGGGGAACGAGCCGGGGGCGCGGTGACATGCTGCTGGCCGGTCGCTTTCGCCGTACTTGCTTCTGGCTCTGGACCAGCCCGTCCCGGAGCCCCTTGCTCGTCGTGGTCCGCCCGGACCGGCCGTCCCTGGTAGAGCGGATGCGGAGCCTCTTCATCGGAGAATCGAGCGAGGTCGAGGTCCTCCTCGACCGGCGGCGAGGCGAGCGGCGGGTCGTGACCGGGGCTCACAGGTCGGAGCGGCGCCGCGGCGAGCGGCGGCGGAGCGCGGCCGGGAGGGCCCGAGTCGGCTCGGTGGTGATTGACCGCAAGTCGCCGCTTCAACTGGATTACACTCCTCCCACTCGTACGAAAGGAGACGATCGAATGATCAGTGCCGAGTCAAAGCAGGGGCGCGACCACGACGAGGTCCGGCGCTGGCTCGAGTCCGGCCAGACCCAGCTCGCCTCGCTGCTGGAGCTCCTGCACGAGCATGAGCGCCTGCGGGACCGGGTGGAAGCGTCCGAGCGCGAGAACGAGCGGCTCCGCGGGGTCACGTACGAGAACGAGCAGCTGCGCAACCGGCTCGAGACCTCCGAGCGGCAGGGCGATCAGCTGCGCCAGACCATGGGCGAGCTGCGCGCCGAGAACGATCGCCATCAGAAGGAGCGGGAGGAGGCGGCCGAGCGGCTCAACCATCTGGTCAACGAGATTGCGCAGCGCCTACGCCCCGCGGGAGCCCCGCGCTCCTGAGCGACGTGCCGAGGGCGCCACGCGGCTCGCGGCGTTGAAAACTTTCTCGGAAGCTTTTCCGCTCCCGCCGGCGGTCGAGCCGGTGGGCGGCGGCGTCCCTCGAATACTTTTCCGTGGTTTCAAGGGCGGGTTCCGTGGCACCTGTCCTGCAATCGATCGCGCGCGCTCGTGGACGACTGCTCGCCGACCGGGCGGCTGGCCCCGTGATTTCGCCGAGCGTTTGACAGCCGCGCGGCCGGCGGTGAGTATGGGTTGCTACGTTCGAACACTCCGGTGAGAGGGGAGCATCCATGAGCGGCACGCAGCGGGTGGAGACGTGGGTGGATGAGGTCGCGGGCCTGACCCAGCCGAACAAGATCGCGTGGGCGGACGGGTCGAAGGCGGAGTACGACCGGCTCATCGACGACATGCTCCGGGACGGGACGTTGCTGCCGCTGAACTCGCGGACCTACCCCAACTGCTATCTGCACCGGAGCCATCCCTCCGATGTGGCGCGGACCGAGCAGTTGACGTTCATCTGTACGGGCGCGCGGGACGACGCGGGCCCCACCAACAACTGGATGGCGCCCGCCGAGGGCAAGGAGAAGGTCGGTCGTCTGCTTCGCGGCAGCATGCGCGGCCGGACGATGTGGGTGATCCCGTACTTGATGGGTCCGGCCGGCTCGTCGATGAGCCGGGTGGGTGTCATGGTGACCGACAGCGCGTACGTGGTGGCCAGCATGCACATCATGACCCGGGTGGGTTCGGTCGCGCTCGAGCACATGCGCGATGCCGACGACTTCGTGCGCGGACTGCACTCCTTGGGCGATCTCTCGCCGGATCGCCGGTTCATCCTGCACTTCCCGGAGGAGCGGCTCATCTGGAGCGTGGGCTCGGGCTACGGCGGCAACGCGCTACTCGGCAAGAAGTGCCACGCGCTGCGCATTGCGTCCTCCCAGGCCCGGCAGGAAGGATGGATGGCCGAGCACATGCTGATCCTCGGCCTCGAGGACCCGCAGGGGCGCGTCACCTACCTGGCCGCCGCGATGCCGAGCGCGTCGGGCAAGACCAACCTGGCGATGGTGGTCTCGAGCCTGCCGGGCTATCGGGTCTGGACGGTCGGCGACGACATCGCCTGGATCCACGTGGACGGCAACGGCCAGCTTCGCGCCACCAACCCCGAGCGCGGTTTCTTCGGGGTGGCGCCGAACACCAGCGCCAAGACCAATCCCAACGGAGCGGCGATGGTGCGCTCCAACACCATCTTCACCAACGTGGCGCTGACTCCGTCGAAGGAGCCGTGGTGGGAGGGTATGGGGCCCGAGGCGCCCGAGGGCTTGCTGGATTGGCAGGGCAAGCCGTGGGCGCCCGGCGGCGGTCCGGCCGCGCACCCGAATTCGCGCTTCACGGTGCCCGCTCAGCAGTGCCCGTCCATCGCGCCCAACTGGGAAGACCCGCAGGGCGTGCCGATCTCCGGCTTCATCTTCGGATCGCGGCGCGCCCGGGTGGTGCCGCTGGTGTTCGAGGCCTTCGATTGGCAGCATGGCGTGTTCCTCGGATCGGCGATGGGCACCGAGACGACCGCAGCCATCACCGGCAAGGTCGGCGTGGTTCGACGGGACCCGATGGCCATGATCCCGTTCTGCGGCTACAACATGGCCGACTACTTCGCGCACTGGCTGTCCTTCGGTCCCCGGCTGAAGAATCCGCCGAGGATCTTCCGGGTGAACTGGTTCCGCCGCGACGAGCAGGGCCGCTTCCTGTGGCCGGGCTACGGCGAGAACGTGCGAATCCTGAAGTGGATCGTCGAGCGCATTCACGGCGGCGGCGGGGCGGTCGAGACGCCGATCGGCTACGTCCCGGCGCCCGGCGCGATCGACACCCGCGGACTGCAGGTGCCGCCCGGCGCGCTCGAGGCGGCCCTGCGCGTGGATCGTGAGGAGTGGGGGCAGGCCCTCGACGAGCTGGGCGAGTTCTACCAGCAGTTCGGCGACCGCATGCCGCCCGCGATCTGGAACGCGCACGCCGAGACGACTCGCCGCTTCGGTCTCTGAGCGTGGTGGCGAAGATGAGTCGGAGGCCTCGCGCGCTGTGGATCGCGCTGGCGGCGCTGCTGGGCGCGCTCGGTGGGTGCGTGAGTAGCGATGCGGAGTTTCCGCCTCCCGAGCCGCCCGCCGCGGCCATTCACTTCAAGGCGACGCCGCCCGGCGAGTTTCCGGTGGACGTGTATTTCGCGGCGTGGCGTGACGGCTACGTGATCTATACCGCGGGCGCGGCGCCGCTCTATCTCATCCCGGACAAGCAGGGCGGCTACATCATCCAGAGCCCCGGCGAGGGCACGCGCTGGGTGGTGGAGCGGTCGGACGGCAGCGGCTGGAACATCCTGTCTCCGAACCGCCCCGCCGTGTACTTGCTCAAGCAGGAAGGCGGCGGGTACATCCTCCAGCCGCCCGGTGAGCTGCCCACCCTGATCGTGCCCGACTGAGACTGTCTCGCCCCTGACAGAGCGTCTGTCAGGGACGTCAGCCCCAGCCGGCCGGCTCTCCGCTCGGCTTCGAATTCAGCAACGAGTTCGACGACTTGAGTGATGGTCCGTCCCGTGGCAGGGGCCTTGCTCGCGAGTGGTTCGCCTTTCAAACCGCCGACGCCGCGAGGAGCCCGTCATGTTCGGACGCAAGGTAGCCAGCCCGACTGCTCGCGTGAGCGGGCGCCCCTAGCGGTCGCCCCGTGTGGCCCTTGAAGCGTCGCGCCGCCGTCGCCACCCGGAGAAAGCTCACCGCCTTCCTCGACGAAGGATCCGAGATCGAGGGCAAGTACACGTTCTCCGGCACCGTCCTCCTCAACGGGAAGTTCCAGGGTGAGATCGCGTCGCCGGACACGCTCATTATCGGCGAGCGCGGCGTGGTGAACGCGAGCGTGCGCGCGGGCACTCTCGTGGTGAATGGTGAGCTGGTCGGCAACGTGCACGCCAGCGACCGCATCGAGCTGTCGGGCAAGGCCCGCGTCTTCGGAGATCTCGAGTCCCCGATCATCGTGCTCGAGGAGGGCGTGATGTTCGAGGGCCACTGCCGGATGCCGAAGCCGGAGGCGTCCGACTCGGCCCGCGACGTCGCGGTGGTTCCCCTGAAGCGCTCATGAAGCGCCGCGGCGGCGTCACGCTCGTGCTGGTCCACGGCGGCGGCACCCGCATGCTGCACGTGGGCTGCCCGCGCGGATTCCTGCTCAGCGCGCTGCTCGGCGTCCTGCTGGGCGTCGGTCTGCTCGGCGGCACCTGGTGGGACTACTTCGCGCTCAAGCAAGCTCAGCTGCAGGCCGCGAGCGTCGAGCGACGGGTCGAGGAGCAGCGGGCGCTGCTGGACACGTTCGAGCAGCGAGTGGCCGAGATCAACCGGGAAGTCAGCGGATGGCAGGACGCACACGTCCGCGTGTGGGACACCTTCGGTCCGTCGCCGGGCGGCACCAGCAAGGGCACCGGCATGGGCGGCGCGGTGGCGGGGCTGCCCATGGTCTTCGCCAGCGAGGCGCCCGCGCTCCCGCAGGCGCTCGCGCTGCTCGGCAGCAACGTGAGCGAGAGCGGCCAGAGCCTGCGCGCGTTCGAGCGCTTCATGGAGCGGACCCGGCCCGCGTTGATGTCGGTGCCGTTCCGCTGGCCGGTGCGCGGCGTGCTGAACTCCCGCTTCGGCATGCGGCCCTCGCCCTGGACGGGTGACCAGGAGTTCCACCGCGGGCTCGACATCAGCGCCGGCCGGGGTACCGCGGTGCTCGCGCCGGCGTCCGGATCGGTCTACTTCGCGGGCAACGGCGGCGAGTACGGGACCACCGTCATTCTCGACCACGGCCACGACCTGCGCTCCCTCTACGGCCACCTCCAGGAGATCCGGGTCAAGCAGGGCCAGCACGTCGAGCGCGGCCAGGTCATCGCGCTCACCGGTAACACCGGACGCACCTCGGGTCCGCACCTGCACTACGAGATCCAGGTGCGTGGCCAGGCCGTCGATCCCCGCCAGTACCTCTGGAACTAGCTCCGGCCGTCGCGCCGCGCCCGCCTTGCCGACCGCCGGCTACTCGGCCGCCTCGGCGCCTCCCCGCAGGTCGACGATCTCCTCGCCCAGCCGGACCCGTGCATCCCAGGTAACGTCGATGGCGCCCTGCACGCTCTGATGCGCCGGGCAACCCTGCGGATGGAGCGCGAGCGCGCGCTCGGTGGCCTCGCGGCTGTCCGGCGAGACCGCCAGCTCGTAGTGCAGGTGAATGGACTTGATGCGGATGGTCTTGCCGACCCCGACGATACGGCCTTCCACGGTGGCGGTGAAGCCGTCGCGGTCGAACGCGATCTTGCGCCCTGCCAGGGCGCCGCGCAGCGTGCCGTACATTCACCCCGCGACGGCCGCCACGATGTGGTCGAGGGTGGAGGCGACCGGCGGGCCCTCCTTGACGCCGTAGTACTCGCGTAGCCGGCCCTGCACGCCGTACACCACCGGGGCCGGTACGTCGCCCAGATAGGCGTGACGGTAGCCGTGGCGGTATTCGAGGCGGGCGCGAGAGACGTACTCGAAATCGTCGGGCATCGAAGCCTCCTGGGCGGGGCACTGTCGTGTTGATGGATGGTATCAGAGCCGACCGCGGAGCGGCCGGATCTCCCGGCGCAACGATCGGGCGGACCACCGGTCGGGCGTGGCATGATGACGTCATGCTCGACGGGCGGCCCGTGGATCCGGCGGTCGGACTGGCGGTGATGGCGAAGGCGCCGCGGGCGGGCACGGTGAAGACGCGCCTCTGCCCGCCGCTCCGCGCGGTCGAGGCCGCGGAGCTGGCGCGCTGCTTCCTGCTCGACGCGGTCGAGCGCAGCGCCGCGGTCGCCGGCGTGCGGCCGATCGTCGCCTACGCCCCGGTGGAAGCGCGCCCCGACTTCGAGACGCTGGCGCCCGGCTTCGCGCTGGTCGCGCAGCGAGGCGGCGACCTCGGAGAGCGCCAGGAGGCGCTGGTCGAGGATATTCTCGCGCTCGGCCACGAGGCCGCGCTCTTGATCGGCACCGACTCGCCCACGCTGCCCCCCGAGACGATCGACGAGGCGGTGAGCCTGGTGATGGCGCCGAACGTCGATGCGGTCTTCGGCCCTACCGCGGACGGCGGCTACTATCTGGTCGGCGTGCGCGCCCCCTGTCCGGAGCTGTTCGAAGCGATGCCGTGGAGCACCTCCGCGGTGCTGTCCCTCACGCTCGACCGGGCGCGACGGCTCGGACTCCGCGCGGTGTGCCTGCCCACGTGGTACGACGTCGACACCGGCGCGGATCTGGCTCGGCTCGAATCCGACCTGCGCGCGCTCGCCGGCCCGCGGCCACGTCATACCCGGGCGTTCCTCGCGCGCCGGGCGCTCGCCGACCCTGCCTTCGTCCGTCCTACCGATCATGAACGACACGCTCCGGACGGCGGAAGAGCGGCGGCTTCGCGCGGCCGCTGACCGCTCGGCCTACTGGACGCGCTGGGGGCCCTACCTCAGCGAGCGCCAGTGGGGGACGGTGCGAGAGGACTACAGCCCCGGCGGCGCGGCCTGGGAGTATTTCCCGCACGAGCACGCGCACGTCCGGGCGTACCGCT
Source organism: Candidatus Methylomirabilota bacterium (assembly GCA_035315345.1). Lineage (NCBI taxonomy): Bacteria > Methylomirabilota (SeqCode) > Candidatus Methylomirabilota bacterium. The sequence continues at coordinate 10,978 of DATFYA010000162.1, read as the reverse complement.
GGGGAGAGGACGGCCTCGCCGGAATCTCGGACAACCATCAGCGGCTCTGCTTCGCGGTGGCGCTGTGGAACGGACGTGACCCGATCCTGAAGGAGCGGCTGTTCGGGCTCTCCGGGCCCGAGGGCAATCACGGCGAGGACGTCAAGGAGTACTACTTCTACCTGGACTCCACTCCCACCCACTCGTACATGAAGTACCGGTACAAGTATCCGCACGCCGCGTTTCCCTACGCGCGGCTGCGCGAAGAGAACCGGGCGCGGGGGCGCGGGGCACCCGAGTTCGAGCTGATCGACACCGGGATCTTCGAGGGCGACCGCTACTTCGACGTGCAGGTCGAGTACGCCAAGGCCGGGATCGACGACATCCTCATCCGCATCGAGGTCACCAATCGCGGCCCGGAGGCCGCGGAGTGCCATCTGCTGCCGACGCTCTGGTTCCGTAACACCTGGTCGTGGGAGCCGGGGAGCCCGAAGCCACGGCTGACCGCCGTCGGATCGGCGGTGGTGGAGGCCGACCACGAATCGCTGGGACTGCGCTGGCTCGCGTGCGGCGGAGCGCCGCGCCTGCTCTTCACCGAGAACGAGACGAACGTCCAGCGACTGTACGGGGTCGAGAACCGCACGCCGTACGTCAAGGACGGCATCAACGCGTGTGTGGTCGAGGGGCGCGACGAGGCGGTGAACCCGGCGAGTGCAGGGACCAAGATGGCGGCCCACTACCGCCTGCGCCTGGCTCCGGGCGAGACGGCGGCGGTGAAGCTGCGCCTCGGCAACACGCCGCCCCATGGCGAGGGCCTGGGCGCGGACTTCGAGGCCCTGTTCCGCGTCCGCGGGCAGGAAGCCGACGAATTCTACGACACCGTAATTCCCGAGGGCCTCGACGCCGACGCGCGGCAGGTGATCCGGCAGGCCTTCGCGGGCCTCCTGTGGAGCAAGCAGTTCTACCACTACTACGTGCGTCGCTGGCTGGAGGGCGACCCGGCCTCTCCGCCGCCGCCGCCCGAGCGGTGGCAGGGACGCAACCATGAGTGGACGCATCTCTACAACGAAGACGTCATCTCGATGCCCGACAAGTGGGAGTACCCGTGGTACGCGGCCTGGGACCTCGCATTCCACTGCGTGCCCCTGGCGCTGGTCGATCCCGACTTCGCCAAGCATCAGCTCGTGCTGTTCCTGCGCGAGTGGTACATGCACCCCAACGGCCAGATTCCCGCCTACGAGTGGGCGCTCGGCGACGTGAATCCCCCGGTGCACGCCTGGGCGGCCTGGCGGGTGTACAAGATCGAGAAGCGCCGTCGAGGAGCCGGCGACCGTCGCTTCCTGGAGCGGGTGTTCCACAAGTTGCTCCTGAACTTCACCTGGTGGGTGAACCGCAAGGACGCCGATGGGATGAACGTGTTCCAGGGCGGCTTCCTGGGCCTCGACAACATCGGGGTGTTCGATCGCTCCCGGCCCCTGCCGACCGGCGGACACATCGACCAGTCGGACGCCACCAGCTGGATGGGCATGTACTGCCTCAACATGCTCGCCATCGCGCTGGAGCTGGCGGACGAGAATCCGGCCTACGAGGACGTGGCGAGCAAGTTCTTCGAGCACTTCGTCTACATCGCCCACGCCATGGATCACCGCGGCGGTGAGGACGGCACCAGCCTCTGGGACGACGTCGACGGGTTCTTCTACGACGTCCTGCGCGTGCCCGGACGCCCCCGCCGGCGGATGCGGATCCGCTCGATGGTCGGCCTCATCCCGCTCTACGCGGTCGAGACGCTCGAGCCCGAGATCGTGGACCGGCTGCCCGGCTTCAAGCGGCGCATGCAGTGGTTCATCGATCACCATCCGGACTTTCGCGAGCACGTCCAGGAGGTGGAGGAGCCGGGACGCGGGGTGCGGCGGCTCCTCTCGATCGTCACCGACGCGCAGCTGCCCAAGCTGCTGGCCGTGATGCTGGACGAAAGCGAGTTCCTCTCCGCCTACGGCGTCCGCGCGCTCTCGCGATATCACCGCGAGCATCCGTTCGTCGAGCGAGTCGACGGCGTCGAGTACCGCGTGGCCTACGAGCCGGCCGACTCGTCCACCGCGCTGTTCGGCGGCAACTCGAACTGGCGGGGCCCCATCTGGTTCCCGGTCAACATCCTGCTGATCGAGTCGCTGCAGCGGTTCCACCACTTCCACGGTGACCGGGTAAAGGTGGCGTGCCCCACCGGCTCGGACCGGCTGATGTCGCTGTGGGATGTGGCCGCCGAGCTGGAGCGCCGGCTGACGAGCATCTTCCGGCGCGGCGTTGACGGCCGTCGGCCCGTGTTCGGGACCAACGAGACCTTCCAGACCGACCCGCACTGGCGAGACCTCATTCCGTTCTACGAGTGCTTCAACGGGGACACCGGCGCCGGCGTCGGCGCCAGCCATCAGACCGGATGGACCGCGCTCGTGGCCAAGCTGCTCCAGCAGCTCGGCGCGTTCCAGCCGGGCCGCCGTCACCCATGAGCCGGCCTCGATGACGCCGGGAAGCCCGATGGACGCCGAGGCTCTGGAGCGCCTGGCCGCCCGCGCGCTGCGGGAGGTGCCGGACGGCGCGCTGATCGGGCTCGGCTCGGGCCACACCGCGGCGGCATTCGTGCGCGCCCTCGGCCGGCGGGTGCGTGAAGGCCTGCGGGTGCGCGGGGTGCCCACCTCGGTGGCCACCGAGCGTCTGGCGCACGAGGTCGGCGTGCCTCTGGCCACCCTCGACGAGGGCGTCCTCGACCTCACCATCGACGGCGCCGACGAGGTGGATCCTCACCTCGACCTGATCAAGGGCTATGGCGGTGCGTTGGCCCGGGAGCGCATCGTGGCCGCGTCGGCGCGACGCTTGGTCATCCTGGTGGAGAGCGAGAAGCTGGTGCCGGTCCTGGGGCGGCGCGGGCGACTCCCGGTGGAGGTGATCCCGTTCGCGAGGCCGCTCGTGATGCGGGAGCTGGCCGGGCGTGGATGTCGCCCGGCCCTCCGCACGGTGGACGGCAAGACCTTCGTGAGCGACAACGGCAACTGGATCATCGACTGCGCGGTGCGACCGATCGAGGCGCCCGCGCCGCTCGCGCAGGACCTCCGCGCGATTCCCGGCGTCGTGGAGACCGGGTTGTTCCTCGGCATCGCGGAGCTGGTGCTGGTCGCGGAGGCGGGGCATATCCGCGAGCTCCGGCGAGGGGAGAGCGACCGCGTGACCACGGCCGGGCCGTGAGGACCATCCGGCGGTTTCCGGACGCGGAGGCGGTGAGTCGCGCCGCGGGCCAGGACCTGGTGGAGCTGGCCCGCGAGGCGATCGCCGAGCGCGGCCGGTTCTGCGTGGCGCTCTCGGGCGGCACCACGCCGCGCCGCATGTACGAGATCCTGGGCGAGGCGCCGCGGTGGGCTCAGATCGACTGGCGGCGCGTCGAGTTCTTCTGGGGTGACGAGCGCGCGGTTCCCCCCGAGCACCCGGATTCGAACTACGGGGTCGCGGCCGCCGTGCTCCTGCGAAAGCTGAGCGTGCCGGCCGAGCGGGTCCATCGCATCCGGGGCGAGCTGGAGGCGGAGGAGGCCGCCACGCTGTACCAGGACGAGCTGGCGCGTGTCTTCGCCACGCCGACGGAGGGGCTCCCGCCCATCTTCGACCTGATCCTCCTCGGCATGGGCGCCGACGGCCACACCGCCTCTCTCTTCCCGTACAGCCAGGCGCTGACCGAGCGTCGGCGCTGGGTGGTCGGCAACACGGTGCCGAGGATCGGCAAGTCACGCGTCACGATGACCTTCCCGATCCTGAACCGCGCAGCCGAGGTGCGCCTCCTGGTCACCGGCTCCGACAAGGCAGCGGCGCTGCGAGAGGCGCTGGCCGGCCCGCGCGAGCCGGAGCGGCTGCCCGTGCAGGCGGTGGTGCCCGAGGGCGGACGGCTCATCTGGCTCGTCGACCGGGCCGCGGCGGCCGAGCTTCCGACCGAGCGGCCGGCCTGACGTCCGGCCGACCTCAGCCGAGGTCGTGCAGCAGCTGGGCGGTGGTGCGCACGCCCTGAAAGAGATGATCGAGGCGCAGGTGCTCGTTCGGGCTGTGCTGACGGTTGTTGGCGTTCGCGTACGGCACCACGATCGTGGGCAAGCCGAGGATGTCGGTGAAGGCCCAGAGGGGCACGCTGCCTCCCATGGTCGGCAGGACCACCGCGGGCTCTCCGCCGTGCGCCCGCTCCACCGATTCGATCACCGCGCGGGAGATCGGCAGATCCGCCGGCGTCTTGGCCGGATCGTACCCACGATGCTCGACGACCCGAATGGCGCGGCCGCGCAGCTCGTCCGGGATCGGCGCATCGGCCGATTCGATCACCGTGAAGCCCTGGCCTCGGATGTGATCGAGGATGCGCCGGTAGACCGTCTCGACCCGTTGATTCTTCACCAGCCGCGCATCGAAGGCGACGGTGGCCTGGTGCGGGATGATGGTTTGCGCCTCGCGGCCGGTGAACCCGCTCTTCAAGCCGCGGATCGTGAGCGTGGAGCGGAACATCAGCCGCTCGAGGTACTCGGATGGAAGCGCCACCCCCAGCTCCTTCTCGATGGCGGCGCGGTCGAGCGGGATGCGGCCCATCAGGTCGCGCTCTGCCGCGGTGGGCGGCACTACCCCGTCCTCCAGTCCCTCCACCAGCGGCGTGCCGTCCGGCGCCGCCATCGAGGCCAGGAGACCGACGAGACGCCAGGCCGGGTTGGGCACGCTGAAGTTGCCGGAATGGACATCGCGGCGGGCGGCCTCCAGCGTGAGCTCGAGCGAGAGCACGCCCCGCGCACCGAAGGCGACGGTGGGCCGGCCCGTCGCGTCCTTGGGCCCGTCCATCACGAGCGCGACGTCGGCGGCCAGCAGATCGCGGTGAGCCTCGGTGAACGGGCCGAAGTGCTGGCTTCCCGTCTCCTCCTCGCCGTCGAAGATCAGCTTGAGGTTCACACGCGGGGCGATGCCCTGGGCCCGCATGAGCTCCAGCGCGGTGAGGTGGGCCCAGATCGGCCCCTTGTCGTCCGAGGAGCCGCGTCCATAGAGGCGATGCTCGGCCAGGAGGTGATCCGGCACCTGCGCGAGCTCGAGGACCGGAGCGCCTTCCTCCGCCGTGCCTCGGCGCAAGACCGGCAAGAGCGGCGAGGGCTGCAGCCACCCGGCCGGCGGCGCGGGCTTGGTGTCGTAGTGGCAGTAGATGAGGACCGTACGGCGCGCACCCGGCAAGGGGACGGCGCCGTACACGGCTGGGTTGCCGCCGGTCTCGAGGACCTCGGCCGTCAGGCCGCGGGAGCGCATGGCCTCGATCAGCCAGTGCGCGCCGGCCCGGACTCCGTCGGGGTTCTGGGTGACCGTGTCGTGCCTGAGGAACTCGGCGAGCCCTTCCACGATCGATCGTTGCCGAGCCGTCACGGCCTGCGTCAGGCGCTGCCAGTCGGGGTGGACCGTGGTCACGGGCTCACCTTACCCCTCGATGACGCCCTGCGCCAGCCCCTGGCCCGGCCGTCTCAAAGGTGGACTATTCGGGACCGGTCTCGGTACAGTAGCCGCTCACGCGAGGTTCCGGCTGGGTTCGGCGCCTCGAGTGCGAGATGAGCACGCTTGGCCGGCAACGAGGGGCGAGGATACGGCGCGCGCTTCTGGCGCTGACGCTCGTGGTGGATTTCTGCGCCGCCAGCGCGACGCTGCTCACCGTCAGTGCGAGCCCGGTGGCCGCCCAGCAGTCCGAAGCCGACGTCTTCGTGGCCCAGGCCATCCTCGCCTACGACGCCAAGCGCTATGACGAGGCCCTCGGCCTGCTCAAGGAAGCCCTGGCCCAGGATCCGAAGAACGTCGAGGCCCTCTACTACAGCGGCCTCGTGCTGATGGCCCAGCAGAAGACCGAGCAGGCGGTGGAGGCGCTCGAGAAGGCGCGGGCGTTGGCGCCGCGCGACCTGTCGATCCAGTTCCTCCTGGGCGTCGCCTACTTCGCGCTCGAGCGCTACGACCAGGCCGAGGTCCCGCTCACGAACGTGCTCAACGAGCGACCGCAGACCGAGGGTGTCGGCTACTACGTCGGCCTGATCCGGTACCGGAAGAAGGACTACCAGGGCGCGCTCAAGGCGTTCCGGGCCGAGACCTCGACGAACCCCAACATCCAGCAGCTGGTGAAGTTCTACTCCGGGCTCACGCTGGCCATCCTGGGCCTGCCCGATCAGGCGGTGGCGGAGGTCGACGCCGCAATCCGGCTGCAGAAGGGCTCGGCCCTGACCGGCCCGGCCGAGCGTCTGCGGGATACGCTCACCACGTCGACCGAGACGGAGCGGCGCCTTCGCGGGGAGGTGCGCGCCGGGTTCCTGTACGACACCAACGTCAAGGTCATCCCACAGCCGAGCCACGATCCGACCGCCGAGTCGCTGCGGTACGCCAATACTGCCTCCCCGGGCGAGCTGTTCTCGCTGAGACTGGAGTACGCCTGGCTCCGCACCGGGCCGTGGGAGTCGACGGTTTCCTACTCGTTCTTCCAGACCGTCATCAACAACTTCTCCTCGTTCAACGTGCAGGACCACCTGCTGACGGGCGGGGTGTCGTACCGGGGCGCTTTCGGCTCGATGCCCTACCAGGTGGGTGCCCAGTATTCGTGGGACTATCTCACGCTCGGTGGCGACTTCTTCCTGCAGCGCAACACGGTGACCCTGTTCGGGACCCTGGTCGAGAACCAGGCGAACCTCACCACGATCCTGGGGCGCTTCCAGGCCAAGGAGTTCACCGCGTCCGCCTCGGGCGGCATCCCGGACGAAGACCGGGACGCGAAGAACTACATGGCCGGCTTCACCCACGTCTTCCGCTTCGCGCAGGACCGGCACTACATCCGGCTCGGCTACCAGTTCGACTACGAGGACGCGGACGGGCGGAACTACACCTACGCGGGCAACCGCTTCCTGGCCGGCGGGCAGTACACGCTCCCGTGGGGCACGACGCGGCTGAAGTACGACTTCGACCTGCATCAGCGCAACTATCAGAACAAGAACACCTTGCTGCCCGCCATCAATCCCAACAGCCGGAAGCGGTGGGACCTCGAGCAGAACCACGTGTTCCGCATCGAGCAAGTGCTCGCCCAGAATCTGGGGCCGAACTCGATCGGCTGCGCGCCGACCGCGCCGTGTCCGCTCACCCTGGCCGCGGAGCTGCTGCGGACGGTGGCGGACTCGAACCTGGCGGTGTACGACTACGTTCGGAACGTCTGGTCGCTGAGTCTGTCCTGGCAGTACTGAGCGGGGGCGCTACGGGCCCTGCTTGACCTGGGCTCCGCCGGTGACCGTGATCACCGCGGACCCGGGCGCGATCGCCAAGGTGTTGCCGCCCAGATTGACGATCGGATTGGTGAGGCTGATCGACCCGCCGCCCGTCACCAGCACCGGCAGGTGTCCGACCATCGTGCAGGCTCCACCGCAGAGGTTGTTCGAGATCGACAGCGTGTTGCCGCTGCCGATGAAGTTGACGAGGGCGCCCGCCACGCTCAGCGTGGATCCGCCGCTCAGGCTCAAGAGCGCGCCGTTGGTCACGGTCAGCGTGCTGCCGCCGGCGAGCCGGAAGAGATCGCCGGTCACGCTGAGCCGGGCCCCGTTGGTCACGGACAACACGTGGCCCTTCACGGCCAGGCTGCTCGCGGTGAGCGAAGCCAGCTGACCGACACGCGCCGACACGCCAGCCGAGAGATCCACGAGATTCCGCTCCGTGGTCAGGGCCGCGCTCCGGGTGAGGGCCAGCAACGGGGCGCTGGCATTGAGCAGCTCCAGCAACGCGCCGCCGCTGGCCGAGAGCAGCCCGCCGGTCATGTGCGCCGCCGTGCCGGCCAGGTCCACCACGGGCGCGGCCCCGCTGGCGGAAAAGCCCGCGCCTCGGGAGAGGCGAAGGGCGTCGGACGTGAGATCGAGCGAGCCGTCCTGGTCCTGGAAGAGGCTTCCGCTCAGGCTCAGTCTGGCCCCGCCGCTGAGCGTGAGGAGGCTGGACGCGCTCAGCTTGCTGGTGCGCAGGCCGAGCGCCGGGACCTCGTCGGTGCCGGTGAAGGTGCTTCCGCCTGTCAGCCCCATCAGACTCTGACCCACGGTGAGCGAGCTGGCGTTGGATTCGAGCCCGGGTCCAACGAGGATGTCGGTCTGTCCACCCGTCAGCGTGTAGAGGCTTCCTCTCAGCGCGACGGTCTGGCCATCGTATGTTCGCCACGCCTTTCCGGTCGGCCAGGGGCTCGGTGGACCGCCGGGACCGGCCGGCGAGCTCGGAGGCGTGTTGCCGGGCGGGGCGGTGCCCGGCGTTAGGCTCGAGGGTCCGGAGGCCGGGGTCATCGCCGCGGCGATGCTCGGAGTCATCGGAGGCTGGACGACCGAGGGCGAGTCCGCACCGACCGTCGCGCCGCTGAAAGCCGACGGCTCGCCGCCGTCGCCGCCACCGGTTGCCTTGCTGATCTCGGGCGCGAGGAACTCGGCCACCGCGACGGCCCGGGCCTGCTCGCGGACCGTCACCGCGTGCATCAGCTCGCTCGGGCCCTCGGCGATCTGCGGGGCGGAGCGGAGATCCGCGAAGATCTGGTTGGCCGCCCCCCGGCTGAGGGGAATGACGGCCGATGGGTCGCTACCGGAACGACTCCACGACTCGAGCGTGCCGACCGTGGTGGGCGGCGCGCCCGGATTGTTCGGATCGGAGACCTCCACGAGGCCGTGGAGCACGTGCACGTTGGTGGTATAGCGGGCGGCGCCGCCGACGGCTCCCGGCGCGCGAGTGAGCTCGACCACCAGCACGGTCCCTCGGATCGCCGCGATGGCGTTCGGCGTCCGGATCTCGATCACCTCGCCGGGTCGCATGCGCTGACGCAGGACGCCCATCGCGATCTTGCCCGACGTGAGGTCGACGGTGGACCGGCCGGTCTCCTCGGTGATGGTGAGGGTCGACAGCTCGCGGACGGTGACCAGCGCCTTGCCGCCCAGGAGCACGCGCACGATCGACTTCTCGGCGGTGCTGATCCGGTCGCGCAGGAAGACGTCGTCCTTGAAGCGCAGCGGTTGCGGCGCCGGGAGCGCGGCTCGCGCGACGCTGGCGGAGCCGCTGAGGGTCGTGATGACGCCCACGCCGCGTCCGCTGCCACCCCGCCCGGCGAGCGCGGGCTCGGCGCCCACGACCGACGCCGATCCGAGCGTCGGCCCGAGAGCCAGCAGCGCGATCACGACGGCTCGACGGCGGCTTCGCATTGGACCGAGATCCTCCGTGCACCGGTTGCGTGGTGCGTCTGGTCTGCCGGTGCATGAAGGAGAGCAATCTCGCTGCCACGCGTGGGGGCCTGCAAACCGCCGACAGGTGAAGCGAAATCAGGCGAGCAGGATCGGGAAGAAAGACCTCGAATTCACACTCCGCGACGCGAGGGCGACAGGAAATGTCGGTCGCGCAGAGCGGAATGAGCAGGCGACGGGATGGGCCCCCGCCGCCGCTCCGAGCTACATGCCGTTGATCGTGACCTTCGTGGCGGCGCCGTCCACGCGGATGACCGCTGCGTTGGGCGTCAGATTGAGCGCACCCAGGTTGCCGTTCTTGATCGCCCCGGTGATGCTCACGTTGGCGGCGACGGCTCCGCCCGTCAGGCTGACCGGAAGGCCGCCGATGGAGGTGCAGGGGCAGAGACTATTGGCCACCGAGACCGCATTGCCGCCCACGCCGCCGAAGCCGATCAGCGCGCCGTTGACGCTCAGGATCGAGCCGCCGCTGAGGCTGACCAGCGGGCCCCGCATCACCGACAGCGTGCTGCCATTGGCCAGGCTGAAGACATCACCGGTCACCCGCAACACGCTGCCGCCGCCCACGTTCAGCGCCGCGCCCGAGGCGACGACCATCGCGCTGCGGTCGAGCTTGACGAGCGAGCCCAGGCTTGCGACGCGGGCCTGATAGGAGAGCTGGACGGCGTCGGCGGCGGTGGAGAGCTTGCTCCCGTTGCGGAGGTTGAGGAGCGGCGCGGTGGCCTCGAGCAGTGCGGTGTCGATGCGCACCGCCTGGTGCGCGCTCACCGTCGCGTTGGAAGTCTCGAGCAGGGGGCCGGCGTGCTGCAGTGGCCGGTCGGTGCCGAGCGTGAGACCGGTCTGGGCGTCGGTCGCGGAGCTCACACCCCAGATGTCGAAGATCGGCAGACCGACGCTGCCGATCGTGTGGCGGCCGTTGTCGAGGCGGACCAGGGGCTCGGACGTGGACGTGGAGAGCGAGCCGCCCTGATAGACGCTCAGCAGGCTGAACGGCACCGTGAGATCGCTGTCCAGCGCGGCCAGCAGCGGACCCGCCAGCGTGACGCGCCCGCCGCAGCAGACGACCATCGCGGAGTCGAAGGTGCTGGGCGTCGAGGTCAGCCGCAGCAGCGGCTCGGTCTGAGTGCGGGTCAGTGTCTCGCCCTTCTTGACGAAGAAGAGCGGCGGATCGGTGAGGATCGACACCGAGTCGATGAGCGCGGCGGAGTCGACGCCGGTGTCGCCCACGTCGAAGATGTCGAAGACCAGCTGGGCCGAGCCGGACCCCGTCGGGGTGAACGAGAACGAGACGTCCTTGAAGCCGGTCACCCCGCTGCCCGTGTCGATCGTGAACCCGCCCGCGGTGGCGGTCTCGGGCGAAACGGAGTTCGGGGTGAACGACGTGTTGTGCGTCTCCTGCGCCACCTGGATCGGTGTCCCGGAGCCCGGATCGAGCAGCCGTATCTGGAACGTGTCATTGAACGCGGCCGACTGCGTCGGGAACTCGTTGCTCAGGAAGTTGTACTTGAGCCGCAGCACCAGCGCCGTGCCCGCATCGACGCTGAAGGTCTGGCTGAGCGTGCTGGTCGTCTCACCCACGGAGCCGGTGCCCGTGAAGATCAGGGCCATGCCGGTGCCGAAATTGCCGTTGAGAATCTTCTCGACCGCGCCCGCCTTCGGTATCGCCGGTGGCGGGGGTGCCGCGATCGAGCCCAGGTTGGCGATGACGCTGCCGACACCGGTGAGGGTCC
>DATFYA010000161.1 GCA_035315345.1 Candidatus Methylomirabilota bacterium | reverse complement strand
TCGCGCTGGGGGTGACGAGCCTCGAGTCGATCGCGGGCGTCGCGCGCCAGAGCCGTCTGCTGGACCAGGCGCGCGAGCGAGTGGACTCCATGCGGCAGATCGAGCACGCCCTCGGGCTGCAGATGAACTTCATGCGCAACGCGCTGGCCCTTCGGGACGACGCCACCATCGAGTCCATCTTCCGCGAGAACAACCGCTTCAACGACACGTTCAACCGCCTCGAGGACTCCGCAGGGGCCGGCCAGCGCGACGCCATCCGGGCCATCCGCCGCACCCAGGATCAGGTCATGGCCACCGTGGTGCGCATCGCGGCCCTCATCCGCGACGACAAGGCCGACGAGGCGATGGACCTCCACCTGAGCGAGGGGTATCCGCTCTATCGGGAGATCGCCACCCAGGTGACCCGGGCGGTCCGGACCGAGGAGGCGGGCATGGGCCGGATCCGCGAGGGCGTGGAGGCGACCTACCGTCGCGCGCTCCTGCTCACCGGCGGCTTCGCGGCCGCCTCGATCGTCCTGGCCCTCGGCCTCGGCTTCGTGATCTCGTGGTCCTTCATCCTGCCGGTGCGCGAGGCGGAGGGCTTCCTCGGCGAGGTCGCCAAGGGCGAATTCGGGCGCAGCATCGCGGTGCCGAACCGGGACGAGTTCGGCGCGCTCGCGAGCCAGATGAACGAGATGAGCCGTGAGCTGCACCAGCTCTACGACGAGCAGCGGCGCGCCGCCCACCAGCTCCGCACCCTCAACGCGCAGCTCGAGCAGGCCAGCCGCGCCAAGTCCGATTTCCTGGCCAGCATGAGCCACGAGCTGCGCACGCCCATGAACGCGATCCTCGGCTTCACCGAGATGATCCGCGACGGCCTCTACGGCGAGATGCCTCCCGAGATCCAGGAACCGGTGTCGGACATTCACACCTGCGGCAAGCAGCTGCTGGGCCTCATCAACAACGTGCTCGACCTCTCCAAGATCGAAGCGGGCCACATGGAGCTGGCCCCGAGCGAGTACGTGGTCGAGGACGTGGTGAACACCGTGAAGCTCTCGCTGCGCGCCCTCGCCGCGAGCAAGGGGCTCGAGCTGGTGACCGCGGTGGCACCCGACCTGCCGCTCTGCCTGGGCGACGGCAAGCGGATCACCCAGTGCCTCATGAACCTGGTCGGCAACGCGCTGAAGTTCACCGCGGAGGGCCGCGTGGAGATCCGGGTCGATCAGGAGGGCGAGCATCTGCGCTTCGCGGTGGCCGACACCGGCATCGGCATCCCCGCCGACCAGATCGAGCACATCTTCGAGGAGTTCCGCCAGGCCGACGCCACCGTGACGCGGGACTTCGGCGGGACCGGCCTCGGGCTGGCGATCACCAAGAAGCTGGTGGAGCTGCACGGCGGCCGGATCTGGGTGGAGAGCGAGCCAGGGAAGGGCTCGACCTTCTTCTTCACGATTCCGGTGCGAGTGATCCAGGAGGCGCCCGCGTGAAGACGGTCCTGTACGTCGAGGACAACGAGTTCAATCGCAAGATCGTCCGGCAGCTGCTCGGCCGCACCTCGTACCGCCTGATCGAGGCGTTCGACGGGGAAGCGGGTGTCACCACCGCGCGCGCGGAGCGGCCGGACCTGATCATCATGGACATCCAGCTGCCCCGGTTGTCCGGGCTCGAGGCCACGCGCCAGCTCAAGGCCGCGCCGGAGACCGCCGACGTTCCCATCATCGTGATCACCTCGTTCGCCCTCGCCGGGGACGAGCAGAAGGCGCGGGAGGCGGGAGCCGCCGCCTACCTCGCCAAGCCCTACAGCCCGCGCGAGCTGCTCGGCATGATCCGCGATCTGGCTCCGGAGAGCTGACCGGGCGGCTCGCTCGTGAGCGATCGTGACCACCGGCGCCGCACGTGGCGCATGATCGCGGCCGCGACCGCGCTCAACCTGCCGATCGGCGCGCTGTACGCCTTCAGCGTGTTCATCCAGCCGCTGGAGGCCCTGCTGGGGCTGAGCCGGGCCGATCTCGCGCTGGTCTTCGGGGTGGCGGCCGCCGCGTTCGGCGTCGGCATGATGGCCGCGCCCGCGCTCTATCGGATCGCCCCCACCCCGTGGCTGGTGCTGGCCTGCGCGGGATCGAGCGCGCTCGGTATCGCGCTCGCCGCGAGCGCCGATGGGCTCCTCGCCCTGGCCGTCGGCTACGGCGGGCTCTTCGGACTGGGCGGCGGCGCCGCGTACATCCTGGTGCAGCAGATGGTCAACCTGACCGTGACGAGCCGTCGCGGGCTCGTCAACGGGTACATGGTGAGCCTGCTGCCGGCGGGCGCCATGATCACCGCGCCCATCTTCGGGTGGGCGATCCGGGTGTTCGGCGTGCGCGCCACGCTCGGCGGCTTCGCGGTGTCGCTCGCGGTGACCGGGCTGCTGAGCGCGTCGCTGACGCGGGGCGGGGCGGCGGTGGCCGGCACGACGGGAGGCGTGGCGATCCGCGAGGACGAGCGTCGTCGGGCCGTCTTCTGGCGGCTGTCGATCGTGTTCTTCCTGGCCGCCTCCGCCGGCCTGATGGTGCTGAGCCAGGCCGCGGGTATCATCACCGCGTACGGCGGCACCACCGCCCTGGCCGTATACGGCACCACCGGCATCACCGCCGCCATCGCCGTGGCGCGGCTCGGCGGCGGGTGGATGGTCGACTGGCTCGCGATCCCGACCGTTGCCGCCGGCGCCCACGCGATCGCGCTCGCCGGCAACGTGGTGCTGTCGATCTGGCCGGGGCCGGCGGTGGCGGTGGCCGCGCTGGCCCTCGTCGGGCTCGGCTACGGGATCATCTCCGGCGTCACCGCGGCGTCGGTCGCGGTGTACTGGCGCCGCGCGCTCTACGGCCGGATGGCCAGTCGCGTCTACATCGCCTGGAGCGCCGCCGCCATCGTGCTGCCGATCGTCGCCGGCCGCCTGTTCGACGTGACCCAGGGCTACGGCACCGCGGTGCTGATCGCGGGCGGCGGCAACGCGCTCGGCATCCTGATCGCGGCCGGGCTGCCGGCCGAGCGCGCGGCCGTCGAGCCGGCCGCCGCCGAGCCCTCCGCCGCGGCCTGAGGTAGGATCGCGGGCATGTCGGCCTCGGCGCGCACGCTTTCGCTCGCGCATCTCACCGTGCTCGACACCACGCCGCCCGAGCTGATCGCGGTGGCCGACGCCGCCGGCTTCCGCACCATCGGCATCCGGCTCACCGCCACGCCGAGCGTCGGAGTGCCGCCCTACGACGCCCTCCACGACGGCCCCGTGCTGCGTGAGACCCTGGCGCGCCTGAACGACACGGGGATCTCCGTGCTCGACACCGAGTTCCTCCGGTTCGAGCCCGACCGGCCGGTGGGCATTCCGGAGGGATTCCTCGAGGTGTCGGCGCGGCTCGGGGCGACGTACGTGCTGGTGATGAGCGCCGAGCCCGACGAGGGCCGCACCCTCGAGCGGTTCGTCGACCTGTGCGACCGCGCCGCCGGCTACGGCCTGCACGTGTGCCTCGAGTTCGCGATCTACACCGGCGTCCGTACGCTGGCCGACGCGGCGCGGATGATCGCGCGCTCGGAGCGGACGAACGCATCCGTGTTGATCGACGCGCTGCACTGGAGCCGCTCGGGCGGGGTGGCCGCCGACGTCGCCACGGTGGACCCGTCGTGGCTACGCTATGCGCAGATCTGCGACGCATCGGCGGACATGCCCGGTCCCACCGACACCGCTCGTCTGATCGCCGAGGCGCGCACCGGGCGGCTGCTGCCCGGGGACGGGGTCCTGCCGCTGCGGGAGCTGATCGCCGCGCTGCCCATCGACGCGCCGCTGGCCATCGAGGCACCCGTGCGGGCGATGGCCCACCTGCCGGCTCTCGAGCGGGCGCAGCGGGCGTATCAGGCGCTGTCGGCGCTGCTCGGGGCCTGACTGCGTTTCAGCAGGTCAGCCGCCCTCGTCCGCCCGCGCTTTCTTCACCAGCGCCTCCAGCGCCTCGTAGGGCTGCGCCCCGACCACCCCGTAGCGGCCCGCCACGAAGGTGGGCACGCCGGTGATGCCGTACTCGCGCGAGAGCTTCCAGTCCGCGTCGACCGCGTCCTTGAACGTGCGCTGCTCGATCACCTGCCGGGCCGCATCGACGGGCAGGCCCACCGCCTTGACGATCTCCAGCAGCACGTCGGGCTGGGAGATGTCGCGCGCCTCCACGAAGTACGCGCGGAAGAGCGCGTCGTGGATCGCCTCGCCGCCCGGCTGGGTGTCGGCCCACTTGCCCAGCTCCTGGGCGATGCGGCTGTTGTAGGTCATGCTGCGCTGGCCGTAGGGCAGGCCCTCGGCGTCCATGCGCGCCTTCATCTGCGCGTGCATCGCCGTGCGGTCCACGTTGCGGCCGCGGAAGAGGTCGTCGAGCGATTGGCCTTCCGCGGGGGTCTCGGGGTGCAGCGGGAAGTGCACCCACTCGATCGTGACGTTGTGCTCGGTCCGGAGCTTCTCAATACGCACGGTACTGAGATAGCACCAGGGTCAGACGTAGTCGGAGAAGACCTGGACGGTGATGGGCTCGGTCATGATGGCCCTCCTGCCCTCAGCTTACCTTCACGAGCTTCTGCAGGCTACGCAGGCCGGGCGGATGCGCCTGGCCCTTGTACCGGTTGCCCCAGTTGGTGTAGGAGACCTCGCCGACGTAGATGTCGCCGCGGGAGTCCACCGCGAGCCCGTGCGGGGAGATGAACTGCCCCGGCTCGAGCCCGGCGAGGCGGTCGCCCAGCCGCGCCAGACGCTGCCCGCGGCGGTCGTAGATGCTGACCCGCGGGCCGATGTTGGGGACGTCGTAATTCACCGGCAGGGCCCCCCCGATCTCGCCCACGTAGAAGCGGCCGTCGCCGCCGCGCTCGAGATGCAAGCCCGACGGGCGATGCATGTCGTGCCACTGAGTCTCGAAGCGGCCGTCGCCGTCGAAGACCTGGATGCGATGGTTCTCGCGGTCGGCCACGTAGACCCAGCCGTCCGCGTCGCAGCAGATGTTGTGGGGGATGTTGAACTGGCCAGGGTCGGTGCCGGGCTCGCCCCACGAGCGGAGCAGCCGGCCGTCCGGCGCGTACTTGTGGATGCGCGCGTTGCCGTAGCCGTCGGAGACGTAGAGATCGCCCTGCGGCGAGAGCGCGGTGTGGGTGCAGCGGTGGAACGGCTCTCCGCTCATGTAAGGCTGCGGCTTGCCGGGGATGCCGATGGTCAGCAGCACCCGGCCGTCCAGCGTGCAGTGGCGGACGGTGTGGTCGCCGTCGTCGGTCAGCCAGAGCGTGTCGTCGGGCGCCACGTGGACGCCGTGCGCGCGGTGGAACAGGCCCTCGCCCCACGAGCGCAGGAAGCGGCCGTCGCGGTCGAAGACCACCATCGGGTGGAGGCCGCGATTGAACGCGTAGACCCGGTCCTGGGCGTCCACGCCGACCGCGGCCACGTCGGCGTTGAACTCGCGGCCGGGCGGCAGCTGGGCCCAGGCGTCGTGGACCTCGTAGCGGTAGGCGCCCGATCCCAGCACGGCCGGCATCACGGGCCTCCCGGCGGGCGCCCCGTGCCTCCCGGCGGGCGGCCCTCGAAGATCGCGCGGGGGTTGCGCACCAGCATCTGGTCGATCTGGTCGTCGCCGACCCCGGCCTTGCGGAGGGCGGGCAGGATGTCGTCGGGGATGTGGTTGTAGTGCCAGAGCGGCCGCGTCCGGCGCTTGTCGTCCTCGGACAGCATGTCGCTCCAGCAGTTGGCGTCGTGGGAGAGCACCATGCGGGGCGCGTAGCCCTCGGCGCAGAGCCGCGCGATGACCTCGACGCGCTTGGCGGTGGGCAGGAAATGCTCGAGGCCGAAGCGATCCATCCCGATGGTGCTGCCGCGCTCCATGAGGCCGCGCAGGTAGCCGAGATCCTCGCTGTCGCCGCTGTGGCCGATGATCACGCGGCGAAGATCCACGCCCTCCTGGGCGAAGATCGCCTGCTGCGCCTCCCCGGTGCGGCCGGCGGCCCAGGTGTGCGTGGAGATCGGCACGCCGGTCGCCTTCTGGGCCCGCGCGGAGGCGCGCAGGATGTTCTCGATGACCGGCGTCACTCCCGCGGTGTCGGTGGCGCACTTGATGATGGCCGCCTTCACCCCGCTCGTGCCGATGCCCTGGGTGATGTCGCGGATGAAGAGATCGGCGACCGCGTCGACGCCGTGCGCGCTGAAGTAGCGCTGCGGCATCCACCACACGCCGGTGGCCACGATCACGTGCACCCGGGAGCGGCGCGCGACCGCGAGGATCAGATCGATGTCGCGGCCCAGATCCACGGTGGTCAGGTCGACGATGGCCCGGATCCCGCGCGCGTGGAGATCGGTCATCTTCCGCTCCGCGGTCTCCAGGATGGTCGGACGGTCCCAGAGATGGGGCCAGTTCTCCTGCACCCCGGGCGAGCGGGTGACGATGTGCTCGTGCATCAGCGTGGCGCCGAGCTCGGCCGTGGACACCGGGCCGAGCGCTGTCTCCACCGTGGGCATGCCGACCTCCCGGAGCGGGTGTGGGTGAGGGCGCGGCGCTATCCGGCCACCGCGCCCACGAAGCGATCCACCTCGGTCTCGTCGTTGTAGTAGTGGACGCTGGCCCGGACCAGCGCCTCGAATCCCCGCGCGGGCAGATCCAGCCGCGATGATGACGCCTGGGTGTGGGTGACGTTGATGCCCAGGGCCCGCAGGCGCTGCCGCGTGGCCAGCGGCGCCTCGCCCGCCTTGAGGAACGTCACGATCCCGCAGGGCTCGAGGCCGAGATCGTGCAGCGTGATCCCCGGCCGCTTGGCCAGCTCGCGCCGGAGCCGGGCCGCCAGGTCTCGGACCCGCGCCTCGATGGCCTCGATCCCGATCGCGGTGGCGTACCGGGCCGCGACGCCGAGCCCGATCTGGCCGGCCACGAAGCGCTCCCAGTTCTCGAAGCGGCGCGCGTCGTCGCGCAGCGTGTAGGTGTCGGCGTCGATCCACGAAGCGGCCTCGAGGTCGATGAAGGGCGGATCGAGCGTGCCGATGACGTCGCGCTTGACGTACAGAAAGCCGGTGCCGCGGGGGCCGCGGAGATACTTGCGGCCGGTGGCGGAGAGCATGTGGCAGCCGATGCGGTTCACGTCCACCGCGAGCTGGCCGACCGACTGGCACGCGTCGAGGAGGTACAACACGCCGTGGCGCGCGGCGATCCGGCCCACGTCCGCGGCCGGGTTGACCAGGCCGCCCTGGGTCGGGACGTGGGTGATCGCGATGAGGCGCGTGCGCGGCTGGATCGCGCGCTCCAGCGCGGCCAGATCGAGCTGGCCCGAGGCGTCGTCGCCCACCACGTCGATCTCGATGCCCACCCGCCGCTTCATCTGGAGGAACGCGAGATAGTTGGACGCGTATTCGGCCCGCGCGGTGATCACGCGATCGCCGGCCCGGACGGGGATCGAGTAGAACGCCATGTCCCAGGCCCGGGTCGCATTCTCCACGAAGGCGATCTCGTCCGGCCGGGCCCCGATCAGCGCCGCCACGGCCGGATAGAAGTCGGCGATCCGGTCGGCGGCCTCGGCGGCCGCCTCGTACCCGCCGATGGCGGCCTCACGCTCCAGATGGCCGATCACCGCCTCGACGACCGGACGGGGCGGCAGGGCCGAACCCGCGCTGTTGAAGTGCAGGACGGACGCGACGCCGGGCGTGTCGGCCCGCAGGCGGGGGACGTCGAGCATCAGCCGAGGAACTGCTCGCAGACCTCGAGCCACGCCTGGGTGGTCAGCGTGAGCGACTCCACGTCGATGCGCTCGTCGTTGCCGTGGAAGCGTCCGGCCATCGCCTCGGCGGTCAGCGTGCGCGAGAAGAGGCCGAAGCCGTACGCCACCGCGCCCTTGTCGCGGAAGTACGGGGCGTCGGTGAAGCCGACGATCATGCGGGGCAGCAGCCGGGCGCCCGGATAGTGCGCGTCCACCACGCGGCCGAGCACGTGCCAGAGCGGCGTGTCGATCGGCGAGACCGACGCGGGCTTGGAGAAGAGCTTGTCCACCTCCACCTCGTCGGCGAGGCCGCCGAGGGCCTTGTCGAGATGGCGCCGCACCTCGTCCTCGTTGTCGCCGGGCACGGTGCGGATGTCGACCTCCACGTCCACCGCGTCCGGGATGACGTTGGTCTTCACCCCGCCGTGGCAGACGTTGGGCGAGAACGTGGTATGGGTGGCCGACCACGCGAGCTTGGCGAGGCGGGGATCGAGCGAATCGATCGACTCGTCGATGCGCGCCGGATCGGCCAGCGCCGCCTTCACCGCCGGCTCGAGGTGCAGCGTGTCGACGAACGCCCGCCACAGCTCGTCCACATAGGGCGCGGGCCGGTAGTCGGCCAGGCGGCTCACCACCTGCGCGGCCTTGACCAGGGCGTTGTTCGAGCCGTAGGGCATCGAGCCGTGTCCCGGCGTGCCCTTCACCCGGAGCCGGCGCCACGCGACGCCCTTCTCGCCGACGTGCACCGTCACGTTCAGCTCGTCGCCGCGGGCGCCGCGGCTGACCGTGCCGCCGTTCTCGGTCAGGCAGTAGTCGGCCCGCAGCGCGTCCCAGTGTCGGTCGACGACGTGGCCGGCCCCGAGGGTGCCGCCGGCCTCCTCGTCGGCGCAGGCCAGGTAGACCAGCGTGCCGCGCGGCCGCCAGCCGCCGGGCTTGCCGGCCAGGGTCCGCAGCGCCACCGCCTGCGACGCGGTCAGGTTCAGCATGTCCACCGCGCCGCGGCCCCAGACCTCGCCGTTCACCAGCTCGCCGCCGAAGGGATCCCGCGTCCAGGTCTTGGGATTCACCGGGACCACGTCGGTGTGCCCCATCAGGCACAGGGTGGGCGCCTTGGGATCGCGGCCCTCGATGCGGGCCACCAGGCTCGCCCGGCCCGGGGCGTGGGCGGGCTCGTAGACCTCGACGTCGAGGCCGCTGCCTTCGAGATAACTGCGCAACGTGTCGCTGTTGCGCCGCTCCTGGCCGGACATGACGGTGCCGTCGTTGACGCATCGATTGCGGATCATCTGCTGTAGCAGCTCTACCGTCTGTCCGGTCAGGGCGTCGCTCATGAGCCGGTATCGTAGCCAGTGCCGCCCGCGTTGTCGAGCGCGGGACTCACGGACGCTCGCCGACCGCCTGGATCGAGACGATCCGGCGCTCCTCGCGGTTCTGGTGGCCGGCCCGGATGATCGCGTCGATCCCGTCGCCCATCACCACGCGCTGGATGCTGTGCGGCGGGACCGCGGCGCCGGTAGATGGGCCCACCGTCTCGGCGGTGACATCGTCCCACACCGAGATGCGGAAGCCGGCGCCCTCGATGATCGCGCGCATCGCGGCGGGCGGGCGCAGGAAGCTCGTGGAGGAGTCGCGCGCCCACATCACCGGATAGATCACCGGCTCGACCGGTCCCGCCATCGGCTCCTGGAGCGCGAGACGGCCGCCCGGCCGCAGCACCCGCTGGAAGCCGGCGTAGAGGCGCTCCTTGTCCGGGATGTTCATGCCGCTGTTCTGCGTCCACACCAGGTCGAAGGACGCGTCGGGGAACGGCAGGGCGAGGGCGTTGCCCACCTGGTGGGTCACCCGGTCGTCGAGACCCATGCGCCCGGTCAACATCCGGGCGGCCTGCACGTAGGACTCGGTGAGGTCCAGCGAGGTGACCCGGCAGCCGAACTGCACGGCCAGCGTGCGGGCCGGTCCGCCGAATCCGCCGCCGACGTCGAGCACCCGCGTCCCCGGCGCGGCGCCAGCCAGACGCGCGAGGCGTTCAGTCACCGGCTTGCCGCCGCCGTGGAACTGATCCAGCGGCGCGAGCCGATCGACGGTGAGCGCATCGAGATCCACGCCGCGGGCGGCCAGCGCGGCGAGGATCGCCTCGTCGAGGCGCTCGCGGCCCCAGTAGGTCCCGACGGTGTGAGCGTCGAACTCGGCCATGCCTAGCGCGCGAGGACCGCCATCCGGTCGAGGAAGGGCAGCGCGTCCTCCATCCGCCGCGGCGAGACCAGCGTGACGCGCTCCACGCCCATGTCCTGCATGCGCGCCACCCCGTCGGGAGTGGGTGGCTTGAAGGCGAAGACCGAGACCGAGACATCGTCGGGCCGGCGGCCCGCGGCCCGCGCCTTCTGCCGGAGGTCTCCGATGGCGCCGGGCAGGTCGTCGAGCAGCACGTCGATCGGGATCCAGCCGTCGCAGTATTCGACCACGCGCGCGCGGCCCTGAGCGGTGGCGCCGCCGAAGAGGATCGGCGGATGCGGCCGCTGCACGGGCTTCGGGAACGAGATCGCGCGATCGAAGTCGACGAACTCCCCGTGGTACGAGGCCTCCTCCTGGGTCCAGAGCGCCTTCATGGCGAGCACGCGCTCGCGCAGGACCTGCCAGCGCCGCTCGAACGGCGTCTTGTGGTCTTCCATCTCTTCTCGATTCCACCCGCCGCCGATCCCGAACAGCACGCGCCCGTTCGAGAGCCAGTCCAGCGTGGCGACCGTCTTGGCCAGCACGATCGGGTCATGTTCCACCACGAGGCAGATGCCGGTGCCCAGCTTGATCCGGCGGGTCGCCGCGGCGGCCGCCATCAGCGACACGAACGGATCGGCCATGTGGTAGTAGGGCTTGGGCAGGGGCTCACCCCCCGGATAGGGGGTGTGCCGCGCGGCCGGAATGTGGGTGTGCTCGCCCACCCAGAACGACTCGAAGCCGCGCTCCTCCGCGGCGCGGGCCAGCTCGTCCGGCCGCGCGCCGTACTCGACGTTGTAGCTGAAGAGTCCCAGCTGCATCGCGGCGCTAGCGGCCGCGGCGGACGGCGCCGGGCGCGTAGACTTCGGGATTGACCACGTTGATCGGGCGCTCCCGCGTCAGCACCCGCGCGAGCTCCTCGCCGCAGCGCCGCGGCACCTGGGCCACCGCCGGTGAGGAGAAGTAGGCGGCGTGGGGGGTGAGGATGACGTTGTCCATGGCGCGCAGAGGGCTGCCCGCGGGCAGCGGCTCCTCCTCGAACACGTCGAGCGCGGCCCCGGCCAGCCGGCCCTCCCGGAGGGCGCGGGCGAGCGCGGTCTCGTCGACCACCGGCCCCCGCGAGGTGTTGATCAGGCACGCGGTCGGCTTCATGCGGCGCAGGAACGTCTCGCCGATGAGCCCGCGGGTCTCCGCGTTGAGCAGCGCGTGCACCGACACGTAGTCGGCGCGCGCGGCCAGCGTGGGCAGGTCCACCCGCTCGACGCCCAGCGCCTTGAAGCGCGCGTCGTCGACGTAGGGATCGCAGGCGATGACGCGCGTCTCCAGGGCGGCGATCCGGCGCGCGAAGGCACTGCCGATGTTGCCGAGGCCGACGATGCCGACGGTCTCGCCATGCAGCGAGCCGGTCACCGGGCCCGGCACCCGCGCGCTCCAGACCCCGGCGTGGACCTCGCGGTCCAGGGTGACGATCTTCCGGTTCCACGCCAGCAGCAGCGCCAGGGCGTGATTGGCGACCTCGCGCACCCAGACGTCGGGCACATTGATGACCACCACGCCGAGCTCGGTGGCCGCGGCCACGTCGATGACGTCGTAGCCCACGCCGGTTCGCATGACCGCCTTCAGCCCCTCGAGCGACTCCATCACGCGACGGGTGATCGGAGAGGACGAGGTGATCAGCGCGTCGGCATCGCGGGTGCGCTCGACGACCGCCTCGGCGGTTCCGAGGAAGGGCAGGGAGCGGAGGCGCGCGGGCACGCGCTCGAGCGCGGCCTGGCAGTCGGAGTAATCGCGCTCGCCGCGGCCCTGGATGACGTAGACGTTCAGAGGTTTCTCGGACACTGGGTTCTCCGTGTGGGATGCGGGATCAGAACTGCCCGTGCCGGCCCGCGCCGGCCGCGAAGCGCTGCGCGCCGGCCTGGCTCTCGCCGGAATCGTGAGTGGTCTTGCCCAGGGCGAACTCGTTGGCCATCGCCTCCTTCAAGGGCACGCCTTCACCCTCCCACGCCGAGCGCCGGTCGCTCCGGACGCAGCGCGGAGGGAACGCGGCGATCGCGCGGGCGAGCGCTTCGGCCTCCTCGCGCGCGCGCCCGGCCGGCACCACCCGGTTGGCCAGGCCGAAGGCGAGGGCTTCGCGGGCGTCCACCGGGCGGCCGGTCAGGATCATGTCGAGGGCGCGCGACAGGCCGATCAGTCGCGGCAGGCGCACCGTCCCGCCGTCGATGAGCGGCACGCCCCAACGGCGGCAGAAGACGCCGAAGACCGCGGTCTCGGAGGCTACGCGCAGGTCGCACATCAGGGACAGCTCGAGCCCGCCCGCCACCGCGTAGCCTTCGACGGCCGCGATCGTGGGCTTGCTGAACGCCATGCGGCTCGGGCCCATCGGCCCGTCGCCGTCGGGCTGAAGGCGCAGCCCGCGCTCGGAGCCGCGCGCCTTGAGATCAGCGCCCGCGCAGAACACACCGCCCGCCCCCCAGAGGACGGCCACCCGCAGGCCGTCGTCGCGCTCGAAGGCGGTGAACGCCTCGACGAGGGCGCGGGCCGCCGGCCCATCCACCGCGTTGCGGGCCTCCGGGCGATCGATCACGATCGTCGCCACCCTGTCATTTCGCTCCATCCGGATCGCCATCGCACGCTCCTGCCGCGCGGTCGTGGGTGCGCCGACCGGCCGCTGCGGCACGAGCAATCTACGGCTTTCCCGGCCGTCAGGCCAGCCCTGCCGTCGTGCTAGACTCCGGCCGGTCGCGCCGGTCGGCGGCCGGGAGGCGCGCATGAACGTCGGAGTGGTGTTCCCGCAGGTCGAGATCGGGCCGGATCCGCGGGCGATCGCGGACTACGCCCAGGCCGTCGAGGCCCTGGGCTATACGCACATCCTCGTGTTCGACCACGTGCTGGGCGCGAACCCGGAGCGGCCGGGCGGATGGAAGGGGCCCTACACGTACCGACACGCCTTTCACGAGCCGTTGGTGCTGTTCGGCTTCCTCGCTGCGGCGACGCAGCGGATCGGGCTGGTCACCGGGATCTTGATCCTCCCCCAGCGGCAGACCGCGCTCGTGGCCAAGCAGGCGGCCGCGGTGGACGTCCTCTCCGCGGGTCGGCTGCGGCTCGGGGTGGGCGTCGGATGGAATGCGGTCGAGTTCGAGAGCCTGGGCGAGGATTTCTCGAATCGCGGCAAGCGAGTCGAGGAGCAGATTACCCTCATGCGCGCGCTCTGGACGAAGGACCTCGTGACGTTTCGGGGACAGTGGCACCGGGTGAGCGACGCTGGCATCAATCCGTTGCCGGTGCAGCGGCCGATTCCGATCTGGATGGGGGGCGAGAGCGAGCCGGTGATGCGGCGGGCGGCGCGGCTGGCCGACGGCTGGATGCCGCACTTCCGTCCCGGGCCGGAGGCGCAGGCGGTGGTCGATCGTCTGCATGGGCTCGTCCGGGAGGCGGGGCGCGACCCGGCCACGTTCGGCATCGAGGGACGCATGACGCTGGCCCAGGTCCCGCCCGAGCAGCGGGCGCGCGAGATGGCGGCGTGGCGCAGCATGAGCGGCATCACGCATCTCTGCGTGCACACGGTGGGCCTCGGCCTCGAGAGCCCCGCCGAGCACGTGCGGGCGCTCGAGCAATTCAGGAAGGACGTGCTGGGTTAGCGGCGTGCGGGGCGTCGAGCAGATCCCGTGGCTGTACGACGCCATCTGCGCGATCTACGAGCGGCTCGGCCTCGGACGGTGGCGCCGCTGGCTCGTCGGGGGGGCGAGCGGCCGGGTGCTCGACGTCGGCTGCGGCACCGGCCGGAACCTGGCGCTCCTGCCGCGGGGCGTCGTCGCGGTCGGCCTGGATCCCTCGTGGGACGCGGTCCAGCGCGCCCGCGGTCGGGCGCCGCAGGTGCCGCTGGTCCTGGGCCGCGCCGAAGCGCTTCCGTTCCGGGACGCGGCGTTCGACACGGTGCTGAGCGGCCTGGTCTTCTGCACCGTGCCGGACGCGCAGCGCGGCCTCGATGAGGTGCGGCGCGTGCTCGCCCCGCACGGCCAGCTCCGCATGCTGGAGCACGTGCGCTCCACCCGCCCGTGGAAGGCGCGCTTCCAGGACCGCGTGCAGCCGATCTGGACGCGGCTGGCCGGCGGCTGTCACCCGAACCGCGACACCGAGCGCGCGGTCGAGTCGTCCGGGTTCCGGATCGACCTCGAGACCCGACGGGCGCGCGACGAGATGAGGCGCTTCGTCGCGCGTCCGCGTGCGCCCGGCTCGCCTACGAGCCCTCCACCGTGAGCTCGACCGGCACGTTGCCGCGGGTGGCGTGAGAGTAGGGGCAGATCTGCTCGTGGGCTTCCTGGGCCAGCGCGGCCAGCTCGCCCTTCGGCAGGCTGCGGTCCTCGACGTGGAGCTTCACGGCCAGGCCGAAGCCGCCTGCGTCGCGCGGGCCGATGGAGACCGCGCAGGTGATCCGGGCCCGCATGGCGTCCTTCCGGTGCTTCTTGCCCACGAGGTCGAGCGCTCCGCCGAAGCAGGCGGCGTAGCCGGCCGCGAACAGATGCTCCGGCGTCGCGGCGCCCGGTCGACCCGGGCCTCCCATCTCCTTCGGGACCGACAGGTCGACCTTCACGAGGCCGTCGGCGCTCTCGGTGTGCCCGTTACGGCCACCGACGGCGGTGGCGGTTGCAGTGAACAAGGGCTTGATCGTGTCCATGGCGTGCTGGTCCTCCCCGCGGCCACGGTACTCCTCGGCGCCGCCCCCGTGCCAGCGGATCAGCTGACCAACGCGTAGGTCCGCTCGATGTTGGCGAGCAAGCCGGTCCGCCACGGCCGGTAGTGCTCGTAGGTCGAGAATGCCTTCTCGTAGGTCGGGGCCAGGCGGGTCGGCACGCGCTGCTTGACCTCGTCGAGGGTCGCGCCGCGCGCGACCTCCTCGCGCACCGCCTCGACCATGTCGTGGACGTATCCGCGGAAGGTCCGCAGCCAGTCCCGGCCGGCGGGGCGGCCGTGGCCCATGATCAGTGTGTCGAAGTCCAGCTCGGCCAGCCGGTCGATGGTCGTCACCCAGTCTTCGGGGTAGCCGTCGCCCATGAAGGGTGTCCAGCCGATGACCGCGTCACCGGTGATGACGACCTTCTCGCGCGGCAGGTAGACGAACACGTCGCCCTCGGTGTGCGCCCGGCCGAGATAGAGCAGGTGGATCTCGCGGTCGCGCCGGTAGAGCTTCATGGTGCGCTCGAAGGCCATGGTCGGCAGCGCCGGCTTGAGCGCCCGCACCTCCGCCAGGTAGGACTCGGCGAGCCCGAGATCGGCGCGAAGGCGCTCCCGCTGCTCCGAGGTCGTCGCGGCGGCCAGCTCCGCCTGCAGCCGGGCTACCTCCGCTGGCACCTGGCGGACGTGGTCCTGGATGCGCTTGAGGCCCTTGCGGACCATCGCCTCGCGGGTGAGCTGATTCGTGATGATCTCGGCCCCGGGGTAGGCGGCGGGGTACACCTCGTTGCCGTGCCAGTGGTCCCAGTGGAAGTGGGTATTGACCACGAAGCGCACCGGCTTCGCGGTGATGTCGCGCAGACGGTCCACGATCAGCCGTGCCGCCGACGGCTTGGAGTGGGTATCCACGATCACCACCCCGTCGTCGCTCTCGATGATCGCGGTGTTGGAGTTCACCTTGTACGCGGGTGCGGCCACCGCCACGTGTACGCCATCGGCGACCCGCTCGAAGTCGAAGCGCGCGTCGCCGGCCGCCGGACCTTCGTGAGCGCAGCAGTCCATTTGTGTGCTCTCCTTGCGCCCGATACTATGCGATGGAACGGAGGCGCTCAACCGGGCGCCGGGGGAGCCGTGGGGAGAGGCCGATGAGGAGAGGCCGATGAGGGGAGCACGATGACGAGGACGCGGACCGAGAAGGACACGATGGGCAGCATCGAGGTGCCGGCCGACCGGTACTGGGGAGCGCAGACCCAGCGCTCGCTCGAGCACTTCCGAATCGGCCGCGAGCGCTTTCCCCGCGAGATGGTCCGCGCCTTCGGGATCCTCAAGAAGGCGTGCGCGCTCGTGAACCGGCAGCTGGGCCTCCTCCCCGACGACCGCGCGCGCGCCATCGAGCGGGCCGCCGACGAGGTCATCGCGGGCGACCTCGACGCCCACTTCCCGCTGTCGGTCTGGCAGACCGGGAGCGGGACGCAGACCAACATGAACGCCAACGAGGTGATCGCCAATCGAGCGATCGAGCTGCTGGGGGGCCAGCTCGGGTCGCAGCGTCCGGTCCACCCGAACGACGACGTCAATCGCAGCCAGTCCTCCAACGACACGTTCCCGACCGCGATGCACATCGCGGCGGTCGAGGAGATCGACGGCCACCTTCTTCCCGCGGTGGGGCAGCTGCGCGACACCCTGTGGGCGAAGGCGCGCGAGTTCGGCGACGTCGTCAAGATCGGGCGGACGCACCTGCAGGACGCGGTGCCGCTGACCCTGGGCCAGGAGATGTCCGGGTGGGCGAGTCAGCTCGATCGCGCGCTCGATCAGGTCCAGACCGCCCGGCTGGGCCTCTACGAGCTGGCCCTCGGCGGCACCGCGGTGGGCACCGGGCTCAACGCGCCGCTCGGCTTCGGCGAGCTGACCGCCAAGACGATCGCCGGGCTGACCGGGCGCCCCTTCGTGTCGGCGCCCAACAAGTTCGAGGCCCTCGCCGCCCACGACGCGCTGGTGGGCACGCACGGGGCGCTGCGGACGATGGCCGGGGCGCTCACCAAGATCGCCAACGACGTGCGCTGGCTCGCCTCGGGTCCGCGCTGCGGGATCGGCGAGCTGCGCATTCCCGAGAATGAGCCGGGCAGCTCGATCATGCCCGGGAAGGTCAACCCCACCCAGTGCGAGGCGCTGACCATGGTGTGCGCCCAGGTCATGGGCAACGACGTGGCGGTGGGTATCGCGGGGGCGTCCGGCAACTTCGAGCTGAACGTGTTCAAGCCGGTGATCATCCACAACGTCCTGACGTCGGTGCGGCTCCTCGCGGATGGCTGCGAGTCGTTCGACATCCACTGCGTCCGCGGCATCGAGCCGGACCGGGAGCGGATCCGCTTCCTCGTCGAGCGCTCGCTGATGCTGGTGACCGCGCTGGCACCTCGGCTCGGCTACGACCGGGCCGCCCAGATCGCCAAGAAGGCGCACGCGGAGGGGCTCACCTTGAAGGAAGCCGCGCTCGCCCTCGGCTATCTCACCGCCGAGGAGTTCGACCGCGAGGTGCGGCCGGAGGGGATGGTGGGTTAGCGGGCGGTCGCGGGAGCGGGCGCGTCGGCCCCGCTCGGGCCTTCGGTCATCTTGGCGAGGACCTCGCGAAGGGTGGACAGGCGGATCGGCTTCTTCACGACCAGGTCCACCCCGTCCGGCTTCTCGCCCGCCGCGTTCATCAGGTCGCCGAAGCCGGTCAGGAGCACCACCGGGGTGCTGGGCGCCTGCTCCTTCACCATCGCGGCGAGCTGATCGCCGCCCATCTCGGGCATCGCGCGGTCCGTGATCACCACCGAGAAGTCGCCGGCCTTGAACTTGTCGAAGCCCTCGCGCCCGTTCGCCGCGGTCTCGACCTGGTGGCCGTCGCCGGTGAGGTACTCGGTGAGCACGTCGCGCGCGATGGGCTCGTCGTCGACCACGAGGACGCGCAGCGGACCGATGGGCGCGGCGGCGCGGACGGGGGCCTCGCGAGTCCGGGAGGCGTCGGCGGGCAGGAGCACGATGAAGGTCGTGCCCTTGCCCACGGTGGACTCGATGTCCATGGTGCCCCGGTGCCGCTTCACGATGCCGAACACCATGGGCAGGCCCAGGCCGGTGCCGCGCTCGCCCTTGGTGGAGAAGAACGGCTCCAGGCAGCGACGGCGCACCTCGTCGGTCATGCCGGTGCCGGTGTCGCTGACCTCGAGGAAGACCTGGGGAGCGGCGTCGCCGGAGGCGGCCTCGCGGAGGCCGGTGCGGATGCGGATGGTGCCGCCCTCCGGCATCGCGTCGACCGCGTTGAAGATGAGGTTGGTGAGCAGCTCCCGCAGCTCGGACTCGCTCCCGAGGATGCGCGGCACCGGCCGCATGTCGGCTTCCACCAGGATGGTCCGTCCGCTGCCCAGGGCCTCGTCGCGCCACCGGGGCCGGGTCAGGGCGACCGCCTGCTCCACCATCTGGTTCAGCGAGAGCGGCCGGTAGGTCTCGCCCTCCTCGCGCTTCCGGTAGAATTCGCGCAGGCGGCTCACCACGCTCGCCGCGTCCTCGACCCCGGTCATGATCAGCTTCAGGTACTTGGTGGCCTTGGCCTGATCCTTCAGGATGTCCTGGTGCTCGAGCAGCATCTCGGCGTAGCCGGAGATCGGCACCAGCGCGTTGTTGAAGTCGTGCGCGAGGCCGCTCGCCATCTTGCCCACCGCGTTCAGCCGCTCCTGCTCGATGATGTGCCGCTGGGTCCGGTGCAGCTCGATGGCCACCGCGGCCTGCTTGGCGATGCCGTCGGCCATCTTGAGGTCGTCCATCGAGAAGGCGTGGGCGTCGCGGGTCCACGCGATCGCGAAGATGCCGAGCAGCTCGTCGCTGACCTGGACCGGCTGCACCAGCAGCGAGGTGTGTGGCATGAGGTGCAACGCGGGCTGGTTGAAGCGCGGGTCCGTCTTGCTGTTGCTCGAGTGCAGCGCGGTACGCAGGCGCTTGACCAGGTCGATGAGCGGATCGTCGGGGGCCAGGGGCAGGGCCGACAGCGGCTCGCGCAGATCGCGCGGCACGTGGTAACCGGCCAGGGGAATGAAGCGGTCGCCGCCGCGGGTCACGCACCACGCCACGCCGTTGTCGGCGCCCAGGATGCGCACCATTTCCCGGGTCGTCCGGCGGATGGCCTCGGGAAGGTCGGGGGCCGAGCCGATGGCCTGGCTCACCGCGAGCAGCGTCTCGGTCTGCTGCAGCCGCGACTGGATCTCGTCGTACAGGCGTGCCTTCTCCAGCGCCACCGCGGCCTGCGCGGCGAGCGTGACGGCCAGGCGGATCTCCTCCTCGGTGAACACGTGGAGCGTCTTCAGGTGGTCCAGGATCAGGACGCCCGCGGTGCGGCCCTGGTGGATCAGCGGCACCACCAGCGCCGCCTTGGCCTGGAACAGACCGACCCAGCCCTGCGGCACCCGGGGGTCGCTGCCCGGATCGGAGATGACCACCGGCTCCTGGCGGCGCACCGCCTCCAGCAGGAACGACGGCATCTCTTCGAGGGCGAGGGCGCGCAGCGACTCGGCGCCGTCGCCGTGCTTGGCGGCCGCGCCGCGGTCGGCGAGCTGCGAGCTGACCGGCACCATGAGCTGGCCCGACTTGTCACGGAGGAAGATCGAGCAGCGGTCGACGCGGCAGGCGCGAGCCGCGCCGTGCGCGATGACCTCGAAGAGCCCCTTCTGCTCGATGGCCGAGCCGATGGCCTCGGTGACCTCGAGCATGCGATCGGTCTCCTCCGCGCGCTGCTTGACCGCCTTCAGGGCCTCGCGAAGCTGCTCGGTGGTGCGCTGCAGCTCCTGGGTCCTCTGGATGGATCGCTGCGCGGTCGAGCTGGCCTCGGCCCGGGTCCGGCGCTGGCTGCGCCACGCCGCGGGCAAGAGGATCGAGCAGAGGACGAAGCCGAACCCACCCGCGATGGCCCAGGCCAGCTGGCTCCAGCGCTCCTGGGCGGCCTCCATGCGGAGCGGCGTCTGCGCCAGCTCGACCACGCCGACCACGCGGGCCACCCCCGGGCTGTAGACCGGGACGTAGAGGTCGGCGACGTTCGGGGCGGTGAAGCTCTCGGGCGCCGCATTCGGCGGCGCCGCCGTGATGAACCGCACCGCGACGCGGCCGGCGAAGGCCTCCTTCAGCTCCTGGCCGTCGGAGTGCTGGCCGACCAGGCCGCCCTGGACCGCCCACACCACATTGCCCTGCGGGTCCCACACCTTGATACGGACGACGCCGGGCAGCTCACGCACGAGGCGTGCGGTCTCCTCGGACCACCGCTTGGGGCTGCGCGCGCTCTGGCCCGCGAGCAGCTCGGGCAGCCCGCTGCGGTCGACCGCGCGCTGGGCGATCGCCGCGGTCTCGGTCCACTCCGGCTCGGAGATGGCCACGTCCAGGAGCCAGGTCAGCGCCAGGCCCGCCACTGCGGTGAAGAGCGCAATGCCGAAGAGGCGGATGGCGATCGTGCGGGCGAGCCCGCGCAGCATCACCCAAGACATGTCGGGCTTTCGCGCCGGTCATCGGCGTCGAGGCTGGCCAGGAGCTCGGGCAGCCGGTCGGCGGAGACCGGCCGCGCGAAGTAGTAGCCCTGACCTTGCTCGCAGCCGAGCTCGCGCAGCTGGGAGAGCTGCTCGGTGGTCTCCACGCCTTCGGCGGTCACCGTGATGCCGAGGCTCCGGGCCAGGGTGACCACCGCGCGGATGATGGCGGTGTCCTCGTTGTCGAAGCCCACGCCCTTGATGAGCGAGCGGTCGATCTTGAGGCAGTCCACCGGCAGTCGCTTGAGATAGGAGAGTGACGCATAGCCGGTGCCGAAGTCGTCGATGGCCAGCCGCACCCCGATCTTCTTCAGCGCGTCGAGCCGGTCGAACATCTTGGGGTCGTCGCGCATCAGCACCGCCTCGCTGATCTCGAGCTGCAGGCGAGAGGAATCCAGCTCCGTCTCCTGCAGGATCTGGGCGATCTCGTCGGGCAGGGCGTCTCGCTCGAACTGGCTCGCCGAAAGATTGACGCCCACGATCAGCGGCACGTCCCGCTGCCAGGCCCGCGCCTGCCGGCAGGCCTCGCGCAGCACCCACTGGCCCATCGGCACCATCAGCCCCGACTCCTCGGACAGGGCGATGAAGTCGGCAGGGAGCAGGGCGCCCCGGCGCCGGTGGTCCCAGCGAATCAGGGCCTCGACCTCGACCGCGCGCACCGAGGCGAGGGTGACCACCGGCTGGTAGCGGAGGCTCAGCTCCTGGCGGGCGCCCGCGGTGCGGAGATCGGACTGCAGATCGAGGCGCTCGCGGGTGGAGACGCTCAGGCCCGGCTGGTACAGCTCGTAGCGGGCGCGTCCCTCCGCCTTCGCCTGGTACATCGCGAGGTCGGCGTTGTGCAGCACCTCGTCCGGCTGCATGGAGCCGCCGCGAGTGAGCGCGATGCCGATGCTGGCCGAGATCAGGATGTCGCGGCCGTCCACCACGAACGGGCGCTGGATCTCGGCGGAGACGCGCTCCGCGACCGCGGTGGCGGCGGCCAGCTCGACGGTGTCCTCGAGGAGCAGCCCGAACTCGTCGCCACCCAGGCGGGCCACCGTATCCTCGGGACGCAGGCAGGTGGTGATGCGCTCGGCGACCTCGCGCAGGAGGCAATCGCCCACCTCCTGCCCGAGCGTCTCGTTGAGGATCTTGAAGCGATCCAGGTCGAGGAACAGCACGGCCAGATTCGATCCGCAGCGCTCCGCGCGGGTCAGCGCGTGGCTCAGGCGATCCATGAATAGAGCTCGATTGGGCAGGCCGGTCAGGGCGTCCCGGAAGGCCTCGCGGACCAGCTGGTCCAGCCGCCGCGGGAACTCGTTGATCTCCTGCGACTGCTGCTCGATGGTGGCGAGCATGCGCGCGAAGGAGCTCACGAGCGTGCCGATCTCGTCCTTGCGCCCGACCTCGGTCGGCGCGAGGTCCGGACGGGCTTGATTGCTCAGCTGGGCGGCGCGGGAGAGCGCGGTCGCGATGTCCCAGACCACGAAGGCGCCGCCGGCCATGAGCAGCAACGTGAACAGCATGATCGCGGGGACGCTCACCGCGTCCACGATGCCGGCGAGCGGTCCCAGCAGCTCCCGTACCGGCGCGTTGAATGCGTAGGTGATCAGCAGCAGCGGAATGACCGAGCAGAGCGTGAGGGCGAAGATCACTTTGCGCCGGACCTGCTGTCCGGCAAACGCCACCTCACGATTGATGGGTTCCTTGCTCATCCGGCCTCCGAGCCGAGGAATCGAGCAAGAGCGGTGCCACGGGGTGGTCAGGCTAAGGCGCTGATAAGACGCGTCGGGAATCGGCGGCCGCCGGAGCGGCGGCGCGAGGCTTACAAATTCTCGAAGGGGGCGACGATTTTCGTCTACGGCGCCTTCCACATCGTGGCGCCGGCGCGATCCGACAGCAGCAGGCTCGGCGCCGCGCTGGGGCTGATCGCGATCGAGGCCTGCGGCCGTGACGGATCGTTGCCGAGCCCGAGGCTCGCGCCGGTCGGCGCGGCCACCAGCCAGCCCTGCTGGCCTCGAGTCCCGACCGACACTTGACCGTTGTCGCCGGTGGCGGCCAGCTGCGCCTGGGCCCCGGCGCGCGACACCGAGAGCGCGGCGGACTGCCCGGGGCTGACCGTGAGGTCGGCGCTGGTGGTGCTGTCGCGATCGTTCATGGTGAGGCGGGTACGATCGCTCTCGTCGACCGTGAACATGGCGCGGGCGCGTCCGTCGCCGTCGGTGATGATGAGCCGCCGGGTCTTCACCTCGTCGGGATTGGTGGTGACGGTGGCCGCGACCGCGCCCAGGAGCCCGGCGCCCGCCAGCGCGGCGATGCCCAGCCGACGCCACCAGGTGACCTCGCGCTCGAGGCGGCTCAGGCGTCCGTGCAGTGCTGCGAGAGTGCTCTCCGTCATCGTGGTCCCTCCTGGAGCGCGGGTCGCCGCCCGGCTCGTTCGCGATCGTGGACGTGCACGGCGACAGCCTGCCCCGCCACGCCGCCGATGTCCAGCCCCTCGGCGCCTTGACCCTTCGCGACCCCGCGTGCTACACAGGGGCGGCTTCCGATGACGCGATCCTTCCCGTTCCCACCGTCAACCGACCTCGAGGAGATCTGACCATGCCCGGCTTCCGGACTCTCGCCGTCGTCCTCTGCCTCGCCGCCCTCTCGAGCGCGCCCTCGGCGGCCTCCGCGCAAGCGCCCCAGTACGTGTGGAAGGCCGGGACGGTGACCGCGGGCGGCAACCCGCTCAACGACGCGATGGAGCTCTTCGCCAAGCAGCTCGCCGAGCGGAGCAAGGGGCGGATCAAGGTCGACGTGCACATCGCCAACGCGCTGGCCAAAGGCGAGGGCGCGCACCTGGAAGGCGTGCAGCTCGGCACCATCGACGTGGTCGCGATCGGCAGCGCGCCGGTGGGCGGGATGTTCGAGCCGCTCTACCAGTCGCTCGACCTGCCGTTCCTCTGGTCCTCGCGCGAGCAGGTGTGGAAGGTGATGGACGGTCCCCTCGGACAGGAGCTGCTCAAGAAGATGGAGAGCAAGAACCTGAAGGCCTTCTGCTTCGGCGGCGGCTGGGGGTTCCGCAACATGATGTCGAACAAGCGGCCGATCACCACCCCGGAGGACATGAAGGGGCAGACCATCCGGGTCCAGGAATCGCCGACCTACGTGGCGATGATGAAGGCGATGGGGGCCAACCCGGTACCGATGCCGTACGTCGAGGTGTATCTGGCCATGAAGCAGGGCACCATCGACGGGATGGAGCTGCCGTCGTTCACGTTCACGTCGGACAAGTTCCAGGAGGTGACCAAGTACTACTCGCTGACCCGGCACTCGTATCCGCCCATCGCGTGGTTCATGAACCTCAAGAAATACCAGGGCCTGCCCGCCGACATCCAGAAGCTGGCGGACGAGACGATGCGCGACGCCTGCCAGGCCCACCGCCGCCTCGAGGTCGAGAAGGAGAAGAGCGATTTCGAGGTGATGAAGAAGGCGGGCGTGCAGATCAACGATGTGAAGGACATCAAGGCCTTCCAGGGCCTCATGAAGCCGGCCTACGACTACGTGGAAGGCCAGGTCGGCAAGGAGTTCATGACCCGCCTGCGGGCGGCGGTGCAGGCGGCGACCAAGTAGTCCGTGCTGCTTCGGGCGCTGTCGCAGTTCGTCGAGGGCCTGCTGCTGGTGATGATGGTGGTGCTCTGCGCCGACGTGTTCCTCGGGGTGTTCTCCCGCTACGTGATCGGGCGCACCTTCACCTGGTACGACGAGATCGCCCGGCTCCTCTTCGTCTGGATCGTGTTCCTCGGCGCGGCGGTGGGGGTGAGACGCACCGCCCACTTCCGTCTCCATCTCGTGATCGACCGCCTCGGCCCGACGGGCCGCCGGCTCGCCCACGCGGTCGGCGTGCTGGTCCTGATCGGATTCGGCCTCGTGCTCATCCAGCAGGGCTGGAAGCTGGTCGAGCTCGGCCAGTTCCAGCGGACACCGGTGATGGGCCTGTCGAAGCAATGGATCTACGCCTCGGTGCCGACGGGCGGGATCCTGATCATCCTCTATAGCCTGCCGCATCTCCGGCGCGCGCTCCGGGGCGCGCCTCCGTCCACGACATGATCGCGATCATCGCGGTCTCGTTCTTCGTCCTGCTGCTGCTGGGCGTGCCGGTGGCCTTCGTCATCGGGGCCTCGGGGTTCATCGGGCTGTGGTGGAGCGGTCAGTACCCGCTCAGCGTGGTGGTGAAGCAGATCTTCGAGGGCGTGGACTCCTTCGTCCTGCTCGCCATCCCGCTCTTCATCCTGGCCGGGGCGCTCATGGAGACGGGCGGCATCGCGGTGCGGCTGGTGCGCCTGGCCCAGGCGCTGGTCGGCCGGATCCGGGGCGGATTGTCCATGGCGGTGGTGGTGGCCGAGTACATCTTCTCCGGGATCTCCGGCTCCACGGTGGCCGACGTCTCCGCGATCGGCTCGACGATGATTCCGCCGATGCTGCGCGCCGGCTACAAGCCCGAGCAGGCGGTGGCGGTGGTCTCGGCGGCCTCCGCGATGGGGATCCTGGTGCCGCCGTGCATTCTCATGATCGTGATCGGCTCGGTGGCCAACGTCTCGGTGGCCGCGCTGTTCGCGGCGGGCTTCCTGCCCGCGGTGGTCCTGGCGCTGGCGATCATGCTCTACATCTGGTACGACGCCGGCCGCAGCGGCATCGAGGCCCGGGCCCGCGCGGGCTGGGCCGACATCTGGCGGGCGTTCACGGACGCGGTCATTCCGCTGGGCCTGCCCGTCATCATCTTCGGCGGCATCCTGGGCGGGGTGGTGACCCCGACCGAGGCCGCGGTGCTCGCGGTCATCTACGCGTTCATCGTCGGCGTCTTCGTGTACCGCGAGATCGCGTGGAGGGACCTCCCGAGTCTCCTCGTGCAGAGCGCGGTGGTCACCGCCGCGGTGTGCTTTCTCCTGGGCACCGCGGCGGTGGTGGCGTGGGTGCTCGCCGTGCAGCAGATCCCGCAGCTGCTCCTGAGCTTGATGCTGGCGGTGCCCGGCGGCAACATCGTGTTCCTCGTGCTGACCGCGATCCTCTTCATCCTGCTCGGCGCGGTGCTGGAAGGGTTGCCCGCGGTGGTGATCCTCCTGCCCACCTTCATGCCGGTGGTGACCCGGCTCGGGATCGACGTGGTCCACTACAGCACGGTGGTGGTGGCCGCGACCGGCATCGGACTCTTCCTGCCCCCGATCGGGGTGGGCTTCTTCATCGCGTGCGGCATCGCCAGCATTCCGGGCGACCGCGCGACGCCGGCGATGATGCCCTACGTCTACATGATGTGCGCGGGGCTCGTGATCGTGATCCTGGTGCCCTGGGTCACCCTCATCATCCCGCGGCTCCTCGGGCTCGGCTAGGGCTCAGTCCACCATCAGCACCGCGGTGCCCGCCACCCGGTCCGCCGCGAGCGCCTGCAGGGCGCGGTTGGCGTCGCTCAGCGCGTACCGGGTCACCCGCGGGCGGATCGGGATGGCCGCGGCCTCCGCGAGCAGCGCCCGGCCATCTTCCCGCGTGTTGGCGGTCACGCTCTGGAGCGTCTTCTCCCAGAACAGATTCGGCTCGTAGGCCATCGCGGGCAGGTCGCTCATGTGGATACCGGCCAGCGCGACGGTGCCGCCCTTCTGAAGGCTCTGCAGCGCGACGGGCACCAGACCCCCCGCCGGCGCGAAGACGATGGCCGCGTCGACCCGCTCGGGCAGCGCCTCGTGGGTGCCGCCAGCCCAGCGCGCGCCCAGATCCAGGGCCAGGCGGCGATGCGCGGCGTCGCGGGTCACCGCATACACCGTGCACCCCCAATGTCGCGCCACCTGCAGCGTGATGTGAGCGGAGGACCCGAAGCCGAACAGCGCGAGCCGGCCGCCGCGCGGGACCTGGCTCCGCCGCAGCGCCCGGTAGCCGATGATGCCCGCGCACAGCAGGGGAGCGGCCTCGGTGTCGTCGAACTCCGGCGGGATGACGTGGGCGAAGGCCTCGGGCACGCAGCAGTGGGTCGCGTAGCCGCCGTCGTGGGTCCAGCCGGTGTAGGTGGAGGCCTCGCACAGGTTTTCGCGACCGGTCGTGCAGAAGGAGCAGGCCCCGCAGGTCGAGCGGAGCCAGGCGATGCCGACGCGGTCGCCGATCCGGAACCGCTGCGCGCCCGGCCCGAAGGCTTCGACCACGCCGACCGCCTGGTGGCCCGGCACGAGGGGCAGACGACGCGGCGGCAGATCGCCCTCGATCACGTGCAGGTCGGTGCGGCACGCGGCGCAGCACCGGACGCGCACCCGTATCTCGCCGGATGCAGGGGCCGGCGTCGGGCCTTGCGACGCGCGAAGCGGCGACGAGCCGATCGGAGCCTGCGCGGGCAGCGTCATGCTTCGCATCACGACGCAATTCTCCCACACCAGCGCGACTCGACGCTTGCAGGTCCACCCGCCCGCAGAGTAGGCTTGGACGGCTCGACGTCAGAGAGCACGCGGTGGACAGGGCCCCGGCAGGCACGCGCACGGGTGCCCGCGAACGAAAGCCCGCCAGACGCGGGCCGCCGCAACCATCTCGACCACGGTCAACATGGCTTCAGCCCTGTTGAAGATGAAGGGACGCTATGAACGGACTGGGCGGCGCGGTCGCGATCATCGGCACCGGGACGATCAAGTTCGGGGAGAACTTCCACCAGAGCCTCACCGACATGATCTACGAGGCGGTCACCCTCGCGCTCGCGGACGCGGGCATCGAGCGGCGCCAATTGCAGGCCGGGTGGCTCGGCTGCTACGAGCCGATGCTCTACGGGTTCGAGGGCAACTCGGGGGCGTTCGTCTCGGATCCCCTCAACCTGTTCCCGATCCCGATCACCCGCGTGGCCGCGTACTGTGCGACCGGCATCGAGGCGGTGCGGAACGCGGCCCTGGCGGTGGCCTCCGGCGAGTACGACCTGGTCCTCGCGGTGGGCGCCGAGAAGATGCGCGAGGTGCCCTCGCGCGGCTCGCTGGTCGCGCAGGCGGTGAACCGCGGGCACCCGGTGCTGGCCAAGGGCCGCACCGCGCCCGGCATGTTCGCACTGCTGGCCTCCCGCTACTTCAAGGAATACGGGGCCGACGAGAGCGCGCTGGGCGCGGTCGCGCTGAAGAACCATCATCACGGCTCGCTGAACCCGAAGGCCCACTTCCAGAAGGAGATCACCGCCGAGCAGCACGCGCGGGCGCCCAAGGTGGCGGAGCCGCTCGGGCTCTTCGACTGCTGTCCCACCACCGACGGGGCGGCCGCCGCGATCCTGACGCGCACCGATCTGGCGCGGCAGTTCACCGATCGCTACTCGGTCATTCGCGGGATCTCCTATGCGGTGACCGCGGGGTACTGGAATACTCAGTTTGACCCCTCGTGGAACTTCACCTCGTTCCGGGCCACTCGCGAGGCGGCGAAGGCAGCCTACAAGATGGCGGGGGTCACCAATCCGGCCAGGCAGATCAAGGTCGCCGAGTGCCACGATTGCTTCACCATCACCGAGATCGTCAACTACGAGGACCTGGGCTTCTTCGAGCCGGGCGCGGGCTGGCGGGCCGTGCAGGCGGGGGAGACGCGACTCGGCGGCTCGCTACCGGTGAACACCTCGGGCGGGCTCAAGTCGTGCGGCCACCCGATCGGCTCGTCCGGCATCCGGATGATCAACAACGTCCACGACCAGCTCGTAGGGCGCGCCGGGAAGATGCAGGTGGCCGGCGCCGACATGGGGCTGGCCCACAATCTCGGCGGCCCCGGCTCGGTGTCGGCGGTCGCGGTCCTCTCCCAGCCCTGAGCGGGGCCTGAATCGAGGAGGCATTGATGCCAGAGCTGACCCGTCGGTACATCGTGATGGCCATGGCGACCGAGGCGCCGTTCGACGCCCACGATCCGGAGGCTCCGTTCGTGCTGAAGCCGTGGAAGGACCCGGCGGCCCTGCGGGCGCTCGAGACGTATCGGGATCACTGCTATCCGGAGCTGGCCGAGGACTTGACGACGTGGATCCACACCATCGCCAGCGGCGCCAAGGTCCGAGGTGGAATCGGCGCCCGCAACGAAGCGCACATGGCCAGCCGGGCCAGGGCGCGGGCCGCCGCCCGGCCGAAGGCGAAGGCGAAGGCTAAAGCGAAGCCAAAGAAGGCAGTGGGTAAGTCGTCGAAACGCAAAGGGAAGCGTCGCTAGTGAGCGGATCGCCGGTCGATCACCTCACCGAGCTGGTCCGGAATTCGTCCCGGATTGTCGTCTTCACCGGCGCCGGAGTCAGCACCGAGTCGGGCATACCGGATTTTCGGAGCCCGGGCGGGGTGTGGGACCGATTCGATCCCAGCGAGTTCACCTTCCAGAACTTCATGAAGGGCGAGGCGGGGCGCCGCCGCTACTGGGAGCTGGGACGCACGACGTTCCCGGTGATCCGCCGCGCCGAGCCGAATCCCGGGCACCACGCGCTGGTGACCCTGTGGCGACTCGGGCAGCTGGACTGCGTGATCACCCAGAACATCGACAACCTCCATCAGCGCGCGGGACTGCCCGCGGACCGGGTGATCGAGCTGCACGGCAACGCGACCCAGGCCCGGTGTCTGACGTGTGAGCGGTCGTACGAGCGCGACGTCATCCAGGGCTGGCTCGAGGCGGGCGTGGCGATCCCCGCGTGCGACCCGCCCTGCGGCGGCATCATCAAGCCGCGCACCATCATGTTCGGCGAGGCGATGCCGCGGGTGGAGCTCGAGGCGGCGGAGCGGCGGGCCCGCGCCGCGGATCTCTTCATCGTGGTCGGGTCGTCGCTCGTGGTGTATCCGGCTGCGTACATGCCGCTGCACGCCAAGGACGCGGGCGCCACCCTGGCCATCGTCAATCTGACCGAGACGCCGCACGACGCACAGGCCGACCTGGTGATCCGGGGCAGCGCCGCGTCCGTGCTGTCGGAGGTCGTCGAGCGGGTGCACGCGCGATCGGCGCGTGCCGATGGCTCCGCGGTGCCATGACCGCGGCGCTGGTGGAGCGCCTGCTGCAGGGCCGTCTCGGCGGGCAGGTCAGCGCGCCATTGAGCGTGTCGACGCCCGATCTCACCCTCGACCAGGCGTACGGGCTCCAGCGCCAGCTCGAACAGGCGCTCGTCGGCCGGGGCGACCGGGTCGTGGGCTACAAGGTCGGCTTCACGACCGCGGCGTTGCAGGAGCGTCACGGACTGACCGAGCCGGTGCTCGGCTTCATGCTGGGCTCGGGAGTCTACGGAAGCGGCGATGCGGTCCCGCTCTCCCGCTTCATCGCGATCGGTGTCGAGGTGGAGGTGGCGTTCTTGCTCAAATCGGACTTGGCCGGCCCCGGAGTGACCATCGCCTCCGCGCTGCTCGCGGTGGAGGGCGCGATGCCGTCGTTCGAGCTGATCGACTTCCGCCTGAGCGGCACGCCGCGCGGCCCCGACGTGATCGCCGACGGCGTGTACACCAACGCGATCGTGCTCGGCCGGCCGCTCACCCCGGTGACCGGTATCGACCTCGCGCTGGAAGGCGTGGTCTTCGAGCAGGACGGCCAGATCGTGGCCACCCGGACCGCCGCGGAGGTGCTGGGCAACCCGCTGGTGTCGCTGGCATGGGCGGCCAACACCCTCGGCCGGATGGGGCGCGGCCTGCGCGCGGGCGAGGTGGTGCTCACCGGCTCCATCTCCAAGGTGCTGCGGCCCACCGCCGGCCAATCCGTTCGCGCCTCCTTCACGCGACTCGGCTCCGTGGCCTGCCGCTTCGTGTGAGCGCGCCCCCGCCGATCGGTCTCGAGGCGCTCCGTCGGCGGCTCGATGCCGGGCTCAGCCGCAGGCCGCGGGTCGCGCTGGATCAGAGCGACCTAGTATCGGCCGCGGTGCTGGTGCCGATCACCGATCGCGGTGGGCCTCATCTGCTGTTCACCAAGAAGACCGGGAGCGTGCCGCACCACAAGGGCCAGTTCTCGTTTCCGGGCGGCATCGTCGACGTGCGCGACGGGTCGCGCGTGGAGACCGCCTTGCGCGAGGCGTGGGAGGAGATCCATCTGCCCGCGGAGGCGGTGGAGGTGCTGGGGTTGCTCGACGACACCCCGACCCGCGCCACCAACTTCATCATCACGCCGGTGGTGGGCATCGTGCGCGATCCGGTGGAGCTTCGCCCCGACGGCCGCGAGATCGAGCGGGTGCTGGAGGTGTCGCTGCAGACGCTGCGGGATCCGTCCATCTTCCGCACCGAGATCTGGGAGCGCAACGGCGAGCCGCATCCGGTGCTGTTCTACGACGTCTCGCCCGCCGACGTCATCTGGGGCGCCACCGCGCGCATCCTGAGCCAGTTCCTCGCCCTGCTCGACGAGCCGGAGTCGCCCCCGTGAGCGAGGCCCCCGTCCTGGTGGACATCGCGGACGGCGTGGCGCGCGTGACCCTGAACCGGCCCTCGGTGCGCAACGCGCTGAACCCGGCCATGCTCGCGGCGCTCGACGCGGCCCTGCGGCGGCTCGAGGACGACGTGGCCGCCCGCGCGATCGTCCTGCGCGGCGCCGGGGATCGCGCCTTCTGCGCCGGTGCCGACCTCAAGGGGGTGGCCGACCGGGGCACCACCCTGCAGGCGCGCGAGTCCTTCGGCGGCCTCGCGCGCATCCTCGAGTACATGGCCCGCATGCGCACGCCGATCATCGCGCAGGTGCGCGGCTACGCCCTGGCCGGCGGCTGCGGGCTCGCCGCGGGATGCGACGTCGTGGTCGCGGCCGACGACGCGGTCTTCGGGCTGCCCGAGATCCGGGTGGGGCTGTTGCCGCTCGTGGTGATGGCGCCGATCCTGCGCGCGGTGGGACGCAAGCGAGCGATGCTGATGATCCTGAGCGGCGAGCCGGTGACCGCGCGCGAAGCCTACGAGATGGGACTGGTCAGCCGAGTCGTGCCGCCCGGGGATCTGGAGTCGTCGGTGAGTGCGCTGGCCGCCACCCTGGCCGGCTACTCGCCGACCGCGCTGGGGCTCGCCAAGGAGGCGGCCTCGATGGTGCCCGACATGGAGTACGGCGCGGCGTTGCGCTACCTGCGCGAGATGATCACGCTGGTGGCCCTCTCCGACGACGCCCGCGAGGGCATCGCCGCGTTCTTCGAGAAGCGCGCCCCGCGCTGGACCGGCCGCTAGCCGCGTGGACCGTCGTTGAAAGAGCCGCGCGCGCCGTCGCCCGATCGGTCGATCGGCCTGTGCGCGACGTGCGTGCACGCGCGTCGCATCGTGTCGGACCGCCGATCCGAGTTCTGGATGTGCTCGCTGTCCGCCCGGGACGCGGCGTTTGCGAAGTATCCACGCCTGCCCGTGCTAGGCTGTCCGGGATATCAGCCCAGGTCCACGGAGGTCTGAGCGTGCCCGGAATCATGCGGCCGGCGGTGCTCGGTGGGACCATCATCCTCGTCGCGCTCTCCGGCTCCGCGTGGGGGCAGCCGCGTGAGCTGCCGGCCCGGATCGTCACCCTCGGCGGGATCGCCGAGCTCTACAAGAAGGACACGCCGACCTGGACCTCGGCCGCCCTGCGAGCCGAGGTGGGCCAGGGCGACAGCGTGCGCACGCAGTCGGGCGGCCGGGTCACGCTCAAGACGGGCAGCGGGCAGGCGCTGCGTCTGGGCTCCCGATCGCAGATCGCGCTGCCGTCCGGCTCCGACGGCGCGCCGACGCGGGTGCGGTTCGACTACGGCTGGATGTGGGTGGCGGTGATGCCCGGCGGCGAATCGACCCAGGTGGAGGTGCGGGCAGGCCCGGCGGTGATCGTCCCGCGCGAGGGCGGCGTCGGCATCCGCCGCAATCCCGACGGTTCGCTCCTGATCCAGGTCCATCACGGCACCGCCATGTGCGCCGGACCGGATCGCCAGTGGCAGCAAACCGTGAGCGGGCAGCAGCAGCTCTTCGTGCCGGCGTCCGGGGTGCCCGGGCCTCCCGCGAAGCTGGTCGTCGACCCGGTGGAAGCGACGTGGGTGCGGTGGAACGCGGACCAGGACTTCGCGGGCGGCTACGGCGGCCAGAAATCGGGGCCATGAGCCTGGAGGCGCTGGTGGTGGGGACCGCGCTTCCCGAGTATCGGGTGAGCGCGGTCGCGACATCCGACGCGTGGGAGAACAAGATCCACGAGGACTCGCTGGCTCGCGCGTTCGGCTTCCGCGGCGGGCTGGTGCCCGGCGTCACCGTGTACTCGTGGATGACGCACCCGGTGGTCGCGTCACTCGGCGGCGCGTGGCTCGATCACGGCACGTTCTCGGTGCGCTTCGCCAAGCCGGTGTACTTCGGAGAAGAGGTGACGGT
Organism: Candidatus Methylomirabilota bacterium; assembly: GCA_035315345.1. NCBI lineage: Bacteria > Methylomirabilota (SeqCode) > Candidatus Methylomirabilota bacterium. Next base: position 47,987 of record DATFYA010000161.1, on the reverse strand, counting down.
GCGGACCAGCGTGGCCGCGCATTCTCGCGACGAGGTCACCATCCAGGCCCGCGTGGTGAACGCTCAGGACGAGGTCTGCGCGACCGCGACCATGGGCATGCCGCTGGGCCCGCTGCTGCCGCTGCCGGACGTGGCCGCGTATCCCGCGGCCCCGCTGCCCGCGGAGCGCCCGCCGGCCAGCCGCGCCGCGCTCGAGAGCCGCGCCGTGCTGGGTACGCCGCGCCTGCAGCTGGACCGAACGGTGCTCGACGCCTTCCTCTTGAAGGTCGGCGATCGGCTGCCGATCTACCGCGGCGCCGACGCCCCCGCGCATCCCGGGATCTATCTCGAGCAGGCCAACCGCGCGCTCGACCGCAACGTGCGTGTCAGCCCGTGGATCCACGTGGAGAGTCACGGCCGGCATCTGAGCGTGCCGCGCGTGGGGCAGCCCCTCGAGATGCGCGCCCGGGTGAAGAATCTCTTCCAGGGCAAGGGGCACGAATTCGTGGAGCTGGATCTGCTCCTGCTCGCCGCGGGCGCGCGCCCGGTGGCCGCGATCCGCCACGTCGCGATCTACCAGCTCCGAGCCACGGGATGACCTGGTGACCAAGATCCTGGTGGTCGACGACGAGGCGGAGATCCGATCGCTCCTCGGCGCCATCCTCCAGAATCACGGCTACGAGGTGGTCACCGCGGAAGACGGGGACGCCGCCCTTCAGCAAGTCCAGCGCGAGCGGCCCGACGTCATCCTGCTCGATCTCAGCATGCCCCGCATGACCGGGCTCGCCGCGCTGCCCGAGATCAAGCGCGTCGATCCCGAGGTGCCGGTCATCATCTGCACGGCCCACGCTGACCTGGCCACCGCGGTGCGGGCCATGAAGCTCGGAGCCTACGACTACCTCACCAAGCCGTTCGACGTGGATCTGCTGGCCCTGACGGTGGGCCGGGCGGTGGAGCGTGGCCAGCTCCGCTCGCGCATCGACGAGCTGAAGCGGCAGGGACCGGACAGCTCGCTGGCCGAGCGCATGGGGGGCAGCGCGGCGATCGGGCAGGTGATCCAGCAGGTGGCGCGCGTGGCCGAATCGAGCTTCACCGTGCTCGTGCAGGGCGAGACCGGAACCGGCAAGGAGCTGGTCGCCCGGGCCATCCATCAGCAGAGCCCGCGCCGGCCTGCGCCCTTCGTGGCGGTGGACTGCGGCGCGATCCCGGAGACCCTCGTGGAGTCGGAGCTGTTCGGCCACGAGCGCGGGGCCTTCACGGGCGCGCAGGCGAAGCGCGCCGGGCACTTCCAGCTCGCGCGCGGCGGCACCCTGTTCCTCGACGAGATCGGCAACATCCCGGTCGCCACGCAGGCCAAGCTGCTGCGCGCGCTGGAGCAGCGGGAGGTCCTGCCGCTCGGATCGACGCGACCGGTCGCGGTCGAGGCCCGGATCATCGCGGCGACGAATTCCTCCCTGGAGGATGGCGTGAAGGCCAGCCGGTTCCGGGCCGACCTCTACTACCGGATCAGCGAATTCACGATCGCCCTGCCGCCGCTGCGCGCCCGGCGCGAGGACATCGCGCACCTCGCGCAGCGCTTTCTCGACGAGGTCAGCATGGAGCTGCGCCGCTCGGTGCGGCGCGTGGCCGACGAGGCCATGGACGTCCTGCTCCGCCACGACTGGCCCGGCAACGTGCGCGAGCTGCGGAACGTGATCCGCAAGGCGGCGCTGCTCGCCTCCGACGAGGTCACCGTCGAGCATCTGCCCGCGCTGGGCGCGCCCATCTCCGCCCCGGCTCGGGGCGCAGCGGCGCCGGCCGGCGAGGACCTGTCGCTTCGCGAGGCGGCCGAGCTGGCCGCGACCCGGGCCGAGCGAGAGGTGATCCGGCGGGCGCTGGAGACGACGAAAGGCAACAAGAGCCAGGCGGCCCGCATGCTGCGCACCGACTACACGACACTGCACGCCAAGATGAAGCGCTACGGGATCTCCGCCCGCGACTTCACCTCCCGCTGACCGCCATCGCGCGGCTCCTATGGCGCGCCCGCCATAGTTGTGGGGCGCCTTCGCTAGCCCGTCCGCTTCACCCATCGGCCTGCCCCGTGGTCGGCCGCCGCGACTGCACGACAAGTGGCGACATTCATTCGCCACGCGCTCGCACGCCGCGGGTGGCATCGCGCTTGCCCTGACTTCGCCGGCAAGGAAGGCGACCGATCATCGACGGAGGGCAGGTATGAGCAGTGTCGAGGTCGCGGCCGTGGAACCGGCCGCCACGTCCGTCCGCGCCAGCGGGTTCGCGCTACGCCGGATCGTCACCCACGCGGTGACCCGCGCCGAGGTCGAAGCGATCCGCCACGCGCTGGGGCTCACGCACGGCAACAAGAGCCGCGCGGCCCGGCTGCTGCAGACCAACTACACCACGCTCCACGCCAAGATGCGGCACTACGGCATCTCGGCGCAGGAGTTCTTCGCTCAGGGATAGCGCGCGATCAGGGCCACCAGAGATACAGGAAGCGCGGGCCGCCGCCGCCCAGCGCGGCCGCGAACTGGGCCAGCGTGCTCTCCGCGGTCGAGGCCGCGGGGGTGGCCGAGTAGATGTTCGTGCGGTACTCCTTCGGCCGGTGGTACATGATCACCCGCGCCTCGCTCACCCCCGCCTTCTCCTTCGCCAGCGACACCACGTCCTCCAGATAGCCGATCCGGTCCACCAGGCCCAGACGCAGCGCCTGCTCGGCGGTATAGACGCGGCCGTCGGCGGCGGCGCGCACGCGGTCCTCGGGCAGCTTGCGCGACTGCACGATGAGGCTCAGGAAGCGGCCGTACATGTCGTCGATGATGCCCTGGAACACCGCCCGCTCCGGCTCGGTCATCGAGCGGAACGGCGAGCCCGCGTCCTTCATGGGTCCGGACTTGATGGCCAGGGGAGCCACGCCGATCTTCTCGAGCAGCCCCTGCGCGTTGACCGTGACCATCACCACGCCGATGCTGCCGGTGATGGTGGTGGGGTTGGCGACGATGGTGTCGGCGGCGAGGGCCGCGTAGTAGCCCCCGGAGGCGCCCACGTCCATGATGGCGGCGATCACCGGCACCTTCTTGCGGCTCTTGAAGGTGAGCAGCTCGTGATAGAGCACGTCGGAGGCGGTGATGGTGCCGCCCGGGCTGTTGATCCGAACGATCAGGGCGCGGACGTGCTCGTCCTCCTCCGCCTTCTGCAGCTCCTCCCGCACGCGCGCGATCAGGGGCACGCGGGGAGGCGGGGCGCCGATCGAGAAGCTCGTCACGTCCTCGGAGAGAACGCCGGAGAGATCGAGCAACAGGATCTTGCTCGGGCCCTTGCCCTCGACGGTCTCCTCCTCGAGCGGCCGGATCCGGGGCTGGAGGTCGAGCGTGATCAGCGAGCATCCGGACACCACGAGCAGCATCGCGACGGCGAGAACGGGCAGGCGGCGCATGGCGGCAGTATACGGGTGGGTGCGGCCGGGGCCTAGCCCCGTGGGTCGCTCAGCGGCGGTGATACTCCGGGCAGACGTGCTCGGCCACGATGCCCAGCTGCTCGAGCATGCGGTCGGCGGGAGCGAGCGGTCGCAGGATGAACTTGGAGGCGCCCGCCTTGACGTACTCCTCGACCCGCTCCAGCAGCCGGCCCACCGGACCGAAGGCGGTGCACTGGCGCATGGTGGCCTCGTCCACGCGGCCGCGAGGGATGAAGGGCTGGGCCATCGCGTGCGCCGCGTCCTCGCGGTCGGCGACCGCGTAGTTGATCAGGGTGCCGAAATGGTCCTCGGGCACCTGACGGCCTTCGGCCGCGGCCAGGTCCTGCACCTTCTGGATGCCCGCGCGCATCTCGTCCGGCGTGATGAAGGACGGGATCCAGCCATCGCCGAGGCGCGCGGTGCGCCGCATCGCCGCCTCGCTCTTGCCGCCGATCCAGATGGGCGGCGGGGTCTGCCAGGGCTTGGGGAAGACGGAGATGCGGTCGAGCTTGAAGAACTCGCCCTGAAAGGTCACCTCGTCTTGCGTCCACAACATCCGGATCACCCGGATGGCCTCGTCGGTCCGGCGCCCGCGCTGGGCGAACGCGACGCCCGAGGCCTCGAACTCGCGCGGCAGCTCGACCCCGACGCCGACCGCGGGGAACAGTCGTCCCTGCGAGAGCCAGTCCACCGTGGCCATCTCCTTCGCGCAGACCACCGGCGTCCGGTAGGGCAGGACGACCACGCTCGGACCGAACTTCAGCCGGGTGGTGCGGGCCCCGATGGCGGCGAGCGTGGTCATCACCTCCGGGACGGGGGCGGGCGAGGAGAGCCGGTCGGAGAGCCAGATCGAATCGACGTCGCTCCGCTCGAGCATCTCGCACAGCGTCCACAGGAACGCGGCGCCGCCGCGGCCAGGCGGCCACGGTCCCGGCATGATGCCGATGCGGTACTTGATCGTCATGGTGCGGGATCGTACGCGTCGGTCCCGAGCGCGTCAAGGCGCCGGGCGCGGAGTCGGAGTTGACAGCGAGCCCCCGGACGCGTCAGGGTCGTGGACGGCGTGCGAGCCCGCGGCCGTTCGAGGGCGGGCCATCACCATCAGGAGGCGCGAGTGAGCGGCCACGATCGGCGATCCTTTCCGAGAGCGGCGGCGGCCTGGCCGGCCACCGTGGAGACTACCGACGGACGGGTCGTCTCGGGCGAGGTGGTCAACCTGAGCCTGTCCGGGATGAAGGTGCGATCCCAGACCGAGGCGACGGTGAACAGCATCGTCACGGTACGCGTCACGATGCCGGGCGACGCCGGCCGGCTCGAGATGGTGGGCACCGTGGTGCGACGCGACGCGGAGAGCGTCGGCGTCGGGTTCCTCAAGATGTCGGACTCACCGGCGGGCCGGGTCACCCCGTTCGTCTCCCGCGGCGACATGCGCCGTCGATTCCCCCGCGTGCCGGTCAGCCTGCCCATCCGGGTGGAAGGCGGCTCGGCGGGCAGCGCGGGCGGCCACACGGTGGATCTCAGCGCGTCGGGCGGCCGCGTGGCTACCGATCAGCCGCTGGTCGAGGGCGACGTGGTGGTGATCGAGCTGCCCGCGCGCGCGGGTCTCGATCGGCTGCGGTTGCCCGCGCTGGTGTGGGAGGCCTATGAGGGTGGCGCGGTGCTCGTCTTCACGAATCTCGACGGCAAGGAGTTCACGCGCCTCCAGGAATACGTCGCGAACTGTCAGCCGCGCGGCTCACGGCCAAGTTCCGTTTGACAGTGCGGAAGGCCCCGCATAGTATGAACGGCGATTCACTGCCTGCCATGCGTGATCCAGACAAGCCCCAGCACATCATCGAGGCCGCGGTTCGGGTCTTCGCCCGCAAGGGCTATTTCAACTCCCGCGTCTCGGACGTGGCGCGCGAGGCCGGCATCGCGGCGGGCACCATCTATCTCTATTTCAAGACCAAGGAAGACCTCCTCATCACGCTCTTCCGGGAGAAGATGGCGACCTTCGTGGCGTCGATGCGCCGCTCCATCGCCGACGAGCCCGACGCGGTGGCGAAGGTGCGGCGGCTCGTGCACCTGCACTTTCACATGCTGGAAGAGGACCCCGACCTGGCCGAGGTCGTGCAAATCGAGCTCCGTCAGGGCCAGAAGTTCTTCCGCGGCGCCTCCAGCCAGGAGGTGGGCGAGTACTTCGCCCTGATCGGCTCCGTGCTGGAGGAGGGCGTCGGGCAGGGCCATTTCCAGTCGGACCTGCCGGTGAAGGTTGCCACGAAGGTGCTGTTCGGCAGCATGGACCAGATGGCGACGTCCTGGGTGCTCGGAAAGCGCGGCTATCGCCTCACCGAGACCGCCCCCGCGGTCGCCGATCTGTTCCTGAAGGGCGTGGCCCCGCGTCCCTAGCCCCACCGAGAGGAGAGTCGCCCGATGGCGTACGAGACCCTCATCCTGACCCGCGAGGAGCGCTTCGCGATCATCACCCTGAACCGGCCGCCCGCCAATGCGATCAGCGAGACCCTGATGCGCGAGCTGAACGCCGCGCTCTCCGATCTGGAGCACGACGACGCGGTCCGCAGCGTGATCATCACCGGCGCGGGCGACAAGATCTTCTGCGCGGGCGCCGATCTCGGCTCCGCCTTCCAGGGCGCGGACGTGGGCACGTTCATTCGCTTCGGCAACAGCGTGGTGCGCCGCATCGAGCGCTTCCCGAAGCCGGTGGTGGCCGCGATCAACGGCCACGCCCTCGGCGGCGGCTGCGAGATCGCGATGGGCTGCCACATCCGCATCCTGAAGGAGACCGCGCGGATGGGGCAGACCGAGTCCAACCTGGGCATCACGCCCGGCTTCGGGGGCACCCAGCGCTACCCGCGTCTGATCGGCCGGGGGCTGGCGCTGGAGCACCTGATCCTCGGGACCCAGATCCCGGCCGCGGAGTGCTACCGGCTCGGACTCGCGAATCGCCTCTCCAAGGAAGGTCAGACCCTCGACGACGCCCGGGCGCTGGCTCGCGAGCTGGCCAAGCGCCCGCCGGTGGCGACGCGGCTCATCATCGAGGCGGTCGACGACGGCCTGCCCGCGCCCATCGACACCGCGATCGAGATCGAGGTGCGCGCGTTCCTGCAGTCGCTGCGGACCGACGACGCCTCCGAGGGCATCCAGGCCTTCTTCCAGAAGCGCCCCGCCGATTTCAAGGGCCGCTAGGTGGACCTCGGCATCGCCGGGAAGACCGCGCTCGTGACCGGGGGCGCGCGGAGCCTCGGCAAGGAGGACTGCCGGCAGCTGGCCGCCGAGGGCTGCCGGATCATCGTGCTCGACCTCAACGGCGAGGGCGCCGCCGAGACCGCGAAGGAGATCACCGACGCGGGCGGACGCGCGCGTGGATACGCCGTCGACATCACCGAGCGGGTCGCGCTGGCCGAGGTGCTGCGGCGTGCGGAGGGCGAGGTGGGCCCCGTCGACATCTGCGTGAACAACGCCGGGTGGATCTACACGATGGGGCAGCTGAAGGACACCGCGGATGACGACTGGGACCTGAACCTCCGCATCAACCTGACCGGCACCTACAACGTGACCAAGCTCGTGTTCCCCGGCATGCGCGAGCGCCGGTGGGGGCGGGTGATCTGCATGGCCTCGATCGCCGGCCTCATGGGCGGCTTCGGACAGACCGCGTACTCCGCGAGCAAGATGGGCGTCATCGGGTTCGCCAAGTCGGTCGCCCTCGAGGGCGCGCGGTACAATGTGACCTCGAACGTGATCGCTCCCGGCATCGTGGGGCCGAACGCGAACATGTCGCCGTTGTACGACCGCATGGTCAAGCGGGTGGCCATGCAGCGGGAGGGGCAACCCGAGGACATCGCCAGCGCCGTCGCGTTCCTGTGCTCGGAGCGCGCGCGCTACATCACGGGGGCCGTGCTCACCGTCACCGGTGGGATGGACCTCTTCACCTTCTAGCATCGCGCTCGACATCGGAAAGGAGACGCGTCCATGCCGACAGTGAAGGAGACCTTCGACAACATGACCTCTCGCTTTCGCCCCGACAAGGCGGCGGGAGTCAACGCCACGATCCAGTACGACATCACCGGGGACCAGGGGGGAACCTGGAACGCGGTGATCAAGGACGGCGCCTGCAACGTGAGCCAGGGCGCTGCCGCCAACCCGAACCTGACCTTGACCATGTCGTCGCAGGACTGGCTCGACATGACCGGCGGCAAGCTCTCGGGCCAGATGGCCTTCATGTCCGGCAAGCTCAAGCTCAAGGGCGACATGGGCCTGGCCATGAAGGTGGGCAGCCTGTTCCAGGTCTAGCCGCCCGACGTCGCCGCGGCCCGCTCCGGCCCTCACCGTGCGGAGCGGGGGCCGGTCGACGAAAGGTTGACGCGTAGCGTCACCGGGCGGTAGGATGGAAGCCTATGAAAGACGAGCTCTTCACGATGATGGGTGAGCTGCCCGCGATGTCGCCGGAAGTGATGGCGCGGATGAAGGAGGAGGCCAATCGCAACCTTCTCCGCATGAAGCACTTCAGCGAGATGGTGATGAACCCGACGGAGCCCAAGGTCGGGCCCACCCCACGCCAGGAGATCTACCGCACCAACAAGTCCCGGCTCTGGCGCTACGAGTCCCGGCGCACCATCCGGACGCCGCTGCTGTTCGTGCCCAACCTCGGGATCAGCCGTCCGTACATTTTCGACCTCATGCCCAAGGGCTCGTTCATCGAATACATGACCCAGCAGGGGTTCGACTTCTACCTGGTCGACTGGGGTGTGTTCGGCGAGGAGGACAACGGCCTCACCGTCGAGGCCGCGGTGACCAAGATCCTGCCCCGACTGGCCCGCAAGGCGCTCGAGTCCTCGGGCGCGTCCGAGATGTCGGTCCTCGGGTACTGCATGGGCGCCCCGCTCTCCGCCAGCTTCGTGACGACCCACCCGGAGTTCCCGCTGAAGAACTTCATCAACATGGCGGGCCCCATCGACTTCGCCCACGTTGGGCTGTTCGGCAAGTGGCTCGCCCCGGACGTCTTCGACGTGGACAAGTACGTCGACACGCTGGGGAGCATCCCGGCCGACATGGTCAAGATGGGCTTCAAGCTGCTCAAGCCCACCATGGACGTCAGCACCAACCTCAATCTCTGGTGGAACCTCTGGAACCCGGAATACGTGTCGGGATTCAACGCGCTCAACAAGTGGGCGAACGAGTATCTGCCGTTCCCGGGCGAGTTCTTCCGCCAGTGGGTCCGCGACTTCTACCAGCAGAACAAGCTGATCAAGGGCGAGCTGGTGATGGGGGGACGCCGCGTCGACCTGCGCGAGATCCGCTGCCCGGTGCTCGCGGTGGGCGCCAAGGAGGACAACATCGCCCCGCCCGGGTGCGTGAAGCCGCTCATCGACGCGGTGAGCACGCGCGACAAGGAGTACGTGGAGCTGCCGGGCGGGCACATCTCGCTGATCGCCGGACGCGGCGCCTCGGTGCACTGCTGGCCGAAGGTGGCGTCCTGGCTGGCCGCGCGCTCCTAAGCGCGGGGCCGAGGAGCACGGTCATGGCCGACAGTCCGAGTCAGCAGCTGGTGGACATGTGGAAGCGGCAGGTCGAGGAGGGCACGCAGGCGTGGCTCCGGATGATGGGGCAGGGACCGGGGGCGGCACCGACCATGGATCCGCAATCCTTCTGGCGGCCCTTCATGGATCAGGGCATGGCTGCGTGGTCCAAGGTCATGACGCAAGGGACGGCGCCGTCGCCGGACCTGATGACGCAGTGGAAGCAGTTCCTCGACCAGTGGATCGCCGCGTGGTCTCGCGTGCTCGAGCAGGCGATGGGGACCGACGCGTTCGCCAAGGCCATGGGCAAGCAGCTGGAAGGCTTCCTGAACGCGTCGGGTCCCGCGAAGAAGGCGGCCGAGCAGCAGATCGAGGTCTCGCTGTCCGGCCTCGGGATGCCCTCGCGCACCCAGGTCACCGCCCTGGCCCGCCACCTCGCCCAGGTCGAGGAGAAGATCGACACGCTCGAGGACAAGCTCGACCGGGTCCTGAGCCGGCTCGAAGGAACGCCCGGCCGATCGGAGCGCGCATGATCGGACTCACCATCGATTCGATCGCGGTCGGCGACAGCGCCCAGCTCACCCGGCGCGTCACCGACGACGACATCGCGGGCTTCGTGGACGCGGTCGGCGACTACAACCCGGTGCACTCCGACCGTGACTACGCCGCGGGTACCGTCTTCAAGGAGCCGATCGCGCCGGGCATCTGGACGGCGGGGCTCGTCTCCGCCGTCATCGGAACCCGACTGCCGGGTCCCGGTGCCATCTACGTCTCGCAGGACCTGAGATTCCTGAAGCCGGTGAAGTCCGGCGACTCGATCTCCGCGCGCGTCGAGGTGGCCGAGGTGAATCGGGAGAAGAACCGCATCCGGCTTCGCACCGTGTGCACCAACCAGCGCGCCGAGGACGTCCTGACCGGCGAGGCGGTGGTGATGCCGTCGCGTAACGCGATCACCTACGTCCGGCCCGTCGACGCGATGGGGCCGCTCGCGCTCTGGATGCTGCAGCCGCTCGCCTGGATGGCCCAGGGCGCGAGCATCATGAGCATGCTCGGGATCTCCGCGCTCGCCGCCGCCACTCCGACCTTCCCCGCTCCTCCGCGGTCGAAGTAGTCACCGCGCGCGCTCGGCGGTCGCGCGCCCCGCGCCGGCGGCGCCTTGTGACGCTACATGCGCGGTGCTAGACTGAATTCCGCCATGCCGTACGTCATCAAGCGCTACTCCAATCGCAAGCTCTACGACACGCAGGAGAGTCGCTACGTCACGCTCGAAGAGCTCGAGGAGCTGATCCGGGCCGGCCGAGAGATCTCCGTCGTCGACGTCTCGACCGGGGAAGATCTGACCTCGGTGACGCTCGCCCAGATCATCCTGGAGAACGAGCGCAGTCATCGCGCGACCCTTCCCACCGCGTTCCTGCACCAGTTGATCAAGCACGGGGAGGCCTGGCAGGATTTCGTCCAGAAGTCCCTCCGCTCCAGCCTGGAGGGATTGATGACGAGCCAGCGGGAGGCGGACCGGGTTCTTCGTGAATGGGCCTCCCGCGCCGGCTGGATGGCCTCGACGACGCCGGCGGGCGAGCCGGTGAAGACCGAAAAGCGCGCCGAGCCCGCGGAGGCCGACGCCCTCCGGGAAGAAGTTTCCGTGCTGCGAGAGCAGCTACGCGCGCTCGAGGAGCGTCTGGAAAAGAAGCGCGAGAAGTAGCGCGCGGGCCGGCCGACGCCGACCCGCGCCTCAGCTGGACGACTAGGCGATCGGGGCGTACAGCGACTTCATCTTGCCGGCGAGCTGGGTGACGGTGGCCTGGATCTCGGTGCCGGCCTGCTCCGTCTTCAGCTGGAGCCGCTCCGCCGAGCGGGTCATGGCCTGGGCGGTGGTCTCGAAGAGGCGGAAGCCGTGCTGGGCACCCTCCACGGATTCGGCCACGCCCTTCTGATAGAACGTCACCGGATCGCGAGGCGCGTCCTGCAGCTCGCTCTGACGCCGCAGCAGGTACGACTGGCTCTCCTTCACCGCCTCCACCGCCGAGGATTGGATCTCGGCGTAGAGCCGGACGCCCTCCTTCGCGGTGGTCGCGGACAGGTCGACCAGCTCCCGGAGGATCCGCTGGTTGGCGTCGGCCCAGACGGAGAAGGCCTCCACGGCGCGGCCGGTGAGCTGCGAGATGAGCTCGCTGGGGGGCATCGGATTCGTCATCATCGACTCTCCTTCGTTGTGATTCGCTGGGGTTCTTGACCGAACGAGGCCAGTGTAACGCGTCGCGTAACGTTGAGCAAGAGTTTTATCGCGACGCGTTACCCGGCGCGTGATATACGGGGTAACCTCTTGAAACTCATTGCGAACTGGTAGCCTCCCATGTCACTGAGCCGCCTGGCGGACGAGGCCCTCGACAGGTTCGGGGAGTATCCCGCGCTGGCGTTCGAGGGCCGGCAGTACACCAACGTGGATCAGGAGCGCGCGGCCGGCCGCCTGGCCCACGCCCTGCGTCGCCTCGGCGTCGACCCGGGCGACCGCGTGGTGGTCCTGCTGCCGAATTGCCCGGAGGTGATGCAGAGCTACGGTGCGATCCTGAAGTGCGGCGCGGTGATCGTGCCGCTGATCTTCCTGCTGGGCGAGCGAGAAGTCGCGCACGTCCTGGCCGACTCCGAGGCGAAGATCGTGATCACGTCCACCGATCTGGTCTCGAAGGTGGACGGCCAGATCGGGGTGACGCCGACGCTCCGTCACGTGCTCTCGGTCGACGGCGGCGGTGACGGACGCGTGCGCTCGCTGGAGGCGGAGACGGCGGGCGAGTCGGACCGCTTCATCGCGGCGAATCGGCGCCCGGAGGACCTCGCGGTCATCCTGTACACCTCGGGCACGACCGGGACCCCGAAGGGCGTGGCGCTCTCCCACGCCAACCTCGAATCCAACGCGCGCGCGATCGCGTCGCTGCACGAGCTGCCGCGGGAGGAGTGGGCGGTGACCGTCCTGCCGCTGTCGCACTCCTACGGGCTCACCGTGATGAACGCCGGGCACATCCTGGGCACGCGCGGCGTCCTGCTGCGCTGGTTCAACCCCGATCTGGTGTTGCAGACCATCCAGGACTTCAAGGCGGTGTCGATGGCCGCGGTGCCCACCATGCTGCTCTATCTGCTCAACTATCCGGGCGGAGACGCCTTCGACACGCGATCCATGCGCGTGTGGGGATCGGGCGCCTCGCCGCTGCCGGTCGAGGTGGTCGAGCCCTTCGAGCGAAAGTTCGGCGGCAGGATCCTCGAAGGCTACGGCTTGACCGAGGCCTCGCCGGTGGTCTCGGCCCACCGCCTCTCCGGGGCGCGGAAGATCGGCTCGGTGGGGCAGGCGATCCCGGGAGTGTCCATCTCGATCCAGGACGATGCCGACCGGCCCCTGCCGGTGGGCGAGGTGGGCGAAGTCTGCGTGCGCGGGCCCAACGTGATGACCGGCTACTATCGCAATCCCGACGAGACCGCACGCACCCTGCGCGCGGGGTGGCTCCATACCGGCGACATGGGGCGCCTCGACGAGGACGGCTTTCTGTTCATCGTGGAGCGCAAGAAGGATCTGATCATCCGCGGCGGCTTCAACATCTACCCGCGCGAGGTCGAAGAGGTGCTCTACGCGCATCCCGCCATCGCGGAGGCCGCGGTCGTCGGCATGAAGGACCCGCTGATGGGCGAGGACGTGCTCGCGTTCGTGGTGCTCAAGGACGCGTCGGCGGCCTCGGTCGAGGAGATCATGACCTTTTGCGAGAGCCGGCTGGCCCGCTTCAAGTGTCCCAAGCAAGTCCGGTTCGTGCCGTCGTTACCCAAGAGTCCCATCGGGAAGGTCTTGCGCAAGGAGCTGCGCACCCAGGTCTGAGGAGGCGACGATGGCCAACGTGACGCTGGCGAGCATGTTCTGGAACCGGGTCGAGCGCGACGGCGATCGCCCGGCACAGCAGTCCAAGGAGGCGGGCGCCTGGAAGACGCGCACCTGGGGTGAGGTCGGCGAGATCGTGCGGGAGCTCGCCACCGGGCTGCTCGCGCTCGGCCGCAAGAAGGAGGACGCGGTCGGCATCCTCTCGGCCAGCCGCGCCGAGTGGGTGCAGGCCGACTTCGCGGGCTTCTCGGCCGGGTGCCGCACCATTCCCATCTATCCGACCTATCCGCCGGACCTCATCCAGTACATCGTCAACGACGCGGGGGTGAAGACCCTGTTCGTGGAGGACCCGGCGCAGCTCGCCAAGGTGCTCGAGGTGCAGGGCAAGATGGACGGCCTCGAGCAGATCGTGGTGATCCACGGATACCAGGGCGAGCCGTCGTCGCACATCATGACCTGGGAGGGGCTGCGGCGGCTCGGACGGGACCAGGGCGAGCGGCTGAAGAGTGACCTGGCCGGGCGCGTGGCCGAGATCCGGCCCGAGGACATCGCGACCATCGTCTACACCTCGGGCACCACCGGGCCTCCGAAGGGCGTGGTGCAGACCCACGGCAACCACATGGCCACGCTGGACTCGGCCTCGAAGATGGCGGGAATCCAGGACCGCGACACGCACCTGCTGTTCCTGCCTCTGGCTCATTCCTTCGCGCGGCTCGAGTCGTTCATCGGCGTGCACCGCGGCCTCACCACCGCCTTTGCCGAGAACATCGACAAGCTGCGCGACAACCTGCCCGAGGTGAAGCCGCACTTCATCTGCAGCGTGCCGCGTGTCTTCGAGAAGGTCTACGCGGGCGTCCTCGCCCGGGCGGAGGCCGGCTCGCCGGTCAAGCGGAAGATCTTCCACTGGGCGGTGGGGGTGGGACGCGAGGTCTCGAAGCTGCAGCAGGCGCGGCGGCCGGTGCCGCCCGGCCTGGCCTTCAAGCACCGGCTCGCCCACAAGCTGGTGTTCTCGAAGCTGCACGCGGCGCTCGGGGGTCGCCTCCGCTTCGCGGTATCGGGTGGCGCGCCGCTCTCGAAGGAGATCGCCGAGTTCTTCCACGCCGCCGGCATCCTGATCCTCGAGGGCTACGGTCTCACCGAGACCTGCCCGTCGCTGACCTTCAACCGCCTCGACAACTTCCGGTTCGGCTCGGTGGGGCAGGCCCAGCCGGGGACCGAGATCAAGATCGCGCCGGACGGGGAGATCCTCGGGCGCGGGGCCAATATCGCCAAGGGCTACTTCAAGAAGCCGGAGGCGACCGCGGAGGTGTTCCTGCCGGACGGCTGGTTCGCCACCGGCGACATCGGCCGCCTCGACGACGACGGATTTCTCTACATCACCGACCGCAAGAAGGACCTCATCGTGACCGCGGGCGGCATGAACATCGCGCCGCAGAACATCGAGAACCGGCTCAAGGGCGACCCGTTCATCAGCCAGGCCATGGTGCACGGCGACAAGCGTCCCTATCCGGTGGCCCTGATCACCTTGAACCCCGAGGAGCTGGCCAAGTTCGCCAAGGCCGAAGGGATCCTGGACACCGAGCCGACCTCGCTCGCGAAGAATCCGAAAGTGGTCGAGCGGGTGAGCCGCAGCGTGGAGGTGCGCAACGAGGAGCTGCAGTCGTACGCCAAGATCAAGAAGTTCTCGATCCTGCCGATCGACTTCACGGTGGAGAACGGGCTCCTGACCCCGACGCTGAAGGTCAAGCGCAAGCTCATCACCGAGAAGTATCGGGAGACGCTCGATTCCCTCTACCGATAGCGATCGGGAGGCGGTCTCGCGCCTCGATGGCCGCGTCGCCATCGTGACCGGGGCCAGCCGGGGCCTCGGGCGGGCGATCGCGATGGCGCTGGCCCGGGCCGGGGCCGACGTGGCGGTGGCCGCGCGCTCCAAGCCGGACCTCGAGGAGACCGCCCGCCAGGTGGCCGCGACCGGGCGGCGGGCCCTCGTGGTGGAGACCGACGTGACCGCCTACGCGCAGGTCGACGCGCTCGTGCAGCGCACCGTCGGCACGCTGGGCGGCCTGCACATCGTGGTGAACAACTCGGGCATCGCCCGCGTCGCACCGGTGGCCCACATGTCGCCGGACGATTTTCGCGCCACCCTCGACGTCAATCTGGTCGGCGTGTTCAACGGCTGCCGCGCGGCGGCGGCGCATCTCATCGCCCAGAAGGCCGGAAAGATCATCAACATCTCGTCGGTGCTGGGGCAGGTGGGACTGCCCGGGTACAGCGCCTACGCCGCCTCGAAGTCCGGCGTCATGGGCTTCACCCGCGCGCTCGCCGCGGAGTGGGCCCGGTACTCCATCCAGGTGAACGCGCTGGCCCCGGGCTGGTTCGTCACCGACATGAACGCGGAGGCCTTCGACGACCCGCGAACCCGCGAGCGTCTGCTGCGCGACGTTCCCGCGCGCCGCACCGGACGACTCGACGAGATCGGCCCGCTGGTCGTATACCTGGCCTCGTCCGCGTCCGACTTCATGACCGGCCAGACCCTGTTCCTGGACGGCGGCCACTCGGCGGCCTGACCGCTACTCGCTCGGCACCCGGTCCCAGAACGCGCGCTCCGCCTCGCGGGGCGCCACCTCCACGCGGCACCGTCGATCCAGGATCATGGTGCGGCGGCTCGAGACGTCGTAGCCCGGCCACTCCGGGAGCCCCGCGTGATCCGGCCGTCCCGTTCGCGCGAACGCGATCCACGCATCCTGCATGCGCTCGGCGAGCGCGCGCGCCTCCGGGCCCTTGCCCGCGAAGGGACGGAACATCGGGTGCCCGAGCGTGCCGAAGACGAACGGCAGGTCGAGCGCGTGGCAGGAGCCCAGCAGGCCTCCCAGGGCCGGCGACGGCCACGTGAACAGGTACGCGTAGGTGTCCCGCTGGTGCGCGGATTGAAGCCCGGCCAGCACCATCGCAGGATGGCGCATCGTCCGGTCGGATTCGATGGCAAACCACAGCTCGCCCGGCTCGATGCGCTCGCCGCGCGCGGCGCGGGCGGCGCGATAGACCTCGATCGCCTCCCGGGCCGTCGCGTCACGCTCGCCGTCCTTGCCCGGGATCGCGTCCCGGCAACGGGCGAGCAGAGACGCCTCGTCGAGCGTCGCCGCCTCGGGATCGAGCGGCAGGAACAGCCTGGTCTCGTCGCGATTCGTGCCGATCAGGAGCGGGACGTCGCGAGCCGCGCCGTCGCGAACCGCCTCGAGGGGATCGCGCGGCACCACCGCGCCATCCACCACCGGCTGGAAGGGCAGCCCGCGCGTGCCGAGAGCGTGGAGGGCGGCCGCGCGCGACGACGGCATCCCGTCGCGTCGCCGGCGGCGCAGCAGGGTGAGGAGCCGCGCCGACAACGGCGCGGCCACCGAGCCGAAGCGCCGCCGCGCCAGCGCCAGCCCCAGGAACACCGCGCCGGCGACCCGCTGTCCGCCCGGCGAGAGGGCACCGAGCACGTAGTGGTCGCTCAGCAGCATGTTCATGAATAGCCGCCGCTGCGCGTCGAGCAGGGTCGACACGCGGGCCGCGCGCAGCGCGTCGGGCGAGGCCAACCCCAGATCCTCGAGGAGCAGGTCGGCGAGACCGGCCGCGACGTCGGGCGGCCACCGGAAGTTCGCCGCGCCGGACTGGAGGATGGCCCGGTGGAACAGACCGCGCGCCTGGGGCATGCCGAGGAGAGTGGCGCAGCTCATCGCGCCGGCCGACTCGCCGAAGATGGTCACATTGCCCGGGTCGCCGCCGAAGGTCTCGATCTCGTCGCGCACCCACCGGAGCGCCGCCACCTGGTCGAGGAGCCCCTCGTTGCCGGTCGCGGGCAGTCGATCGCCGAAGCGCTCTCGCAGCCGCAGGAAGCCGAGCGCGCCCATCCGGTAGTTGAGGGTGACCACCACGACGTCGCCGCGTCGGGCCAGGGCCGCGCCGTCGTAGAGCGTCTGCGAACCCGCGCCCAGCACGAAGGCGCCGCCGTGGATCCACACCAGCACCGGCCGTCGCGCGCGATCGGCGCGGGGCGTCCACACGTTCAGGTAGAGGCAATCCTCGCCGGTCCGTCCGATGCCCAGGCTCAGGAGGGGGCCCGCGATGGCCGCATTCTGCGGCGCGGCCCGGCCGAACCGGCTGGCGTCGCGCACGCCGCTCCAGCGAGGCGGCGGCTCGGGTGGCCTGAATCGGAGCGGTCCGACCGGCGGGGCCGCGAATGGAATGCCGCGGAAGACCGCCAGACCGCGCTCCTGGACACCGCGAAGCGCGCCCCGACGAGTCTCGATCTGAAGGTGCACGGCTCCCATCCTACGTTCCTCTCGGAGGAATCGCGCCGGGCGCACGCGGGATCTGGTGGGTGGCGGACGACGTCACGGCCTCCAGATCGACGAGAGCCGCGCGCGTCAGAGCAGCCCGAGCAGCAGGTGGATCGCGTAGAGGCCGCCCCCGGCGAGCCCGCCCACGACCGTTCCATTGACGCGGATGTACTGCAGATCGTCTCCCGCGTGCTCCTCGATGAGACGCACCGCCCCTTCGGGGCCCAGGGCATGGACGCCGCGCTCGATGAAGCGCGCGATGCGGTCGTGATAGCGCTCGAGGACCTCGGTGATCCGCTCCTTCAACCATGCGTCCAGGGTTCGCCGCACCGGCTCCTCCCGGGCGAGGGCGAGCCGGGCGCTCTCCAGACGTGCGGTGATCCAGGTGACGACCTCGGACGAGTCGGCGGCCAGGTCGGCCACGATGGACCGGCCGAGCCCGGCGGCCACGTCGTCGAGCAGCCGGGCCACCGCCGGGCTCTCGAGCAGCTCGGCCTTCGCGGCCTCGATGCGCGCGGCCAGCGCGGGATCCGCGCGTAGCCGCCCGGGCAGCGCGCTCAACGTCTCGGCGAGACGCACGCGTAGCGGATCGTCGGGATCATCCGCGATCTTCTGGAGCGCCTGCCGCAGCGCCGCGACGAGCCGTTCCCGGTCGATGAGCCCGAACGTGCTGGCCAGCCCCATCAGCAGCCGGGGGTAGAGGCGCATCCGCGCGCGGTAGCCGGCCAGGACCTCGTCCACCAGGCCGCCCACCGCGGTGCGGAAGCCCGGCCGATCGAGCGCGTCGGCCAGCGCGGTGGCCACCGTCTCGATCAGGCGCTGGTCCCAGCCCTGCTTGCGGGCCATCTCGAGCGCGGTGGCCAGCAGCGGCGCGATGGGATGCGATCGGGCGAGCCGCGTGAGCCAGGACGCGACGTCGTTGGTGGCCGCGGGCGAGATCTGCCCGGCGGCCCAGCGCGCGACGGAGCGGACCGCCGAGTCCAGGTCGTCCGGCTCGATCTGCGAGGCGCCGCGCGCGAGCAGATCGGCGAGATCGAAGCGGGAGATCTCGTCGATGACGTATTGCTTGGTGAGCACGCGGTCGCCCACCATGCTCCCGACCCGCTCGGCCATCAGCTCCCAGTTGGCCGGGATGAGCGCGGTGTGGGGGATCGGCAGCCCGAGCGGGCGCCGGAACAGCGCGGTGACCGCGAACCAGTCCGCCAGCCCGCCGACGATGCCGGCCTCCGCGATGGCGAGGATCCATCCGCCCCACCAGGTGCCCCGGAACGGAATGGCGGCCGCGGCGAGCGCGACGGCGGCCACCAGCACGAGGGAGGCGAGGCGCCGCTGGCGCGGCGGACGCCGGGTCTCGGAGGCGCGGGCGTCCACGTCCCTCAGCCTACTACGGCCGGTCAGATGACGACGAGCAACGGCGGTCAGCTCCAAGGAGTGCCGAGCAAGCTGATGGAGGCCGTCCCGGCATTTCGCGCAGACCAACGAGCGGAGTGGTCGGCGAGATGCAGGACGCGGCGAACCAACGTGCAGATCGTGACACGCAACATGGAACGGATACGCCTCGGCGGATCACGCGACGGGGGAGATCGAGCAGGCCACGAGCGGCCATGCCAGCCGCATGAAGGACGCTACGCGAAGTAGGCGCCGGCAGCGGTGCGCGCCGCGGCGGACCGCCGCGCTCGCGCGGCCGCCACGGCGACGAGATGCGCGGCCAGCGCCCGGTAGACGGCCGGGTTCGCCACCAGCGCCACGTGGGTGCCCGCCACCTCGACGTTGGTGTCGGGATCGTCGTTGACGCACACCCGCCAGTCGACGATGCCGTCGGTCCTCGTGTAGACCGCGACCTGCGGAACCGACGACGGGAAGGCGGACTCGAGGCCGGTCACCGCCGGGCAGCCGCAATGGCCGGTGAAGCAATCGGGCCGATCGTCACGCTGCAGGCGCTCGCGCACCCGATCGGAGACACGCAGCACCAGCGGGTGCGAGCGGATCCCCCGGAACGGCGCGCCCAGGGTCACGACCGACGCGACCAGCTCCGGGCGGCGCACCGCCACGGAGCGCGCGAGCAGGCCACCCAGGCTGTGGCCGACCAGATGGACGGGACGGCGGGTGGCCCCGCGCGCGGTCTCGGCGGTCTCGAGCAACCGACGCGAGAGTGTCTCCAGGCACTCCGCGTTGCGGCCGATGCGCGAGAGGAAGGGACGGTAGCCGAGGCGGCCGAGCCACCCGTACAGCTCGAGCAGATACCAGTCGGTTCCGAGAAAGCCGGGCACGAGCACCACCGCCGAGCCGTCACCGCGCGGCACGCCGATCCCGTAGAACACCGGGGACGCGCGTAGCGCCAGCCAGTCGAGCCCGAAGAGGCTCTCGCGCCAGAGCGGCACCGATGCCGGCTGCTGATCCCGGGAAAACGATGGGGCCGGCGCCGTCGCCACGGCCCGATGCTATCACGACGGGCGCGGCGCCTTGCCTCGGTCGGGGCCGGTCCGCTACGATACTGACGATGCTCGCTGCGGTCCTGCGCGGTCCCCGCTCGCTGGATCTGGCCTCGGTGCCCACCCCCACGCCGGGCCCGACCGACGCGGTCATCCGGGTCAAGGCGGCCGGCCTCTGCGGCACCGACTACCGCATCTGGACGGGCGAGCGGCCGGTCCAGTATCCGCGGGTGATGGGCCACGAGTTCGTGGGCACGGTGGCCGCGGTCGGCGCCGAGGTCGGCACGCTCACGGTGGGCCAGACGGTCGCGGTGGAGCCCAACTACTCCTGCGGGGTGTGCCCGCTCTGCCGCGAGGGCAACCGCAATCTCTGCCTCTCGCGCGTGGCGGTCGGCATCGACGTCGACGGGGGCTTCGCGGAGCAGGCGACGGTGCCCGCGCGCTGCTGCTGGCCGGCACCGGATGGCCTCGCCGACGAGCGGCTGCTCCTCGCCGAGCCACTGGCGGTGGTGGTGCGCGCCATCGGCCGCGCCGAGCCGGTCGAGGGAGAGACCGCGGCGGTGCTTGGCCTCGGCTCGCTCGGGCTGCTCGCGGTGCAGGTCTTGAAGGCGCGCGGTGTGCGCGTGCTCGCGGTCGCGCGCTCCACGCGACGGCTTGGCCTGGCGCGCGAGCTCGGCGCCGACGCGGTGGCGCTCTCCGGTGCCGACGACGACACCGCCGCCGCGCGCGCGTTCTCGGGCCGTGAAGGCGTCGACACCGTGATCGAAACCGCGGGGACCGCTCCCGCGGTGGAGCAGGCGGTCAACCTGTGCCGGCCGGGAGGTCGGGTGGTGCTGACCGGCCTGCCGCACGAAGCGACGTCGCTGAACTTCTTCTGGGTGGTGCGGCGCGAGCTGCGGATCATCGGCTCGATGATCTACCAGGACGAGTTCCCCGAGGCGATGCGCCTCCTCGCGACCGGCGCGGTGCGGGTGGAGCGCCTCCTGTCCCAGACGTTTCCGCTCGATCGGATCGACGACGCCTTCCAGGCGCACCGCTCGCCGGACTCGATCAAGGTCGCGGTGATTCCGTAAGGCGGCGGCCGCCCGGGACCGCCCCTGTAAACGTCTGGATACGGGGAGGCGTCTGTTACCGGAACGGGAGGACACCGATGCGTGGAGCAGTCGTTGTCACCGGGCTGACGCTGGTGGTGCTGGCCGGGGCTGCGTGCTCGTCGGCTCCGCCACCGCGCCGCGCCGTGGAGGCCCCGGCGCCCGCTCCGGGTCCCGCGCCGTCGCTGACGTTGCCGGCCTCGCCGCTGTCCGAGGAGCAGCGCGTGCTGCATGCCCTCAATCGCCTGGGCTACGGGCCCCGGCCCGGCGACGTCGAGCGCGTGCGGCGCACGGGGCTGGCGGCCTACATCGAGCAGCAGCTCAGCCCGAGCCGCATCGCCGATCCCGCCGTCGATCAGGCGCTGACCGGCTACCCGGTGCTGGGCCAGAGCGCCGCCCAGCTCGTGCGCGACTACCCGCAGCTCAGCCCGCAGATACGGCAGCGCGTGGCCCAGGGCGAGATGAGCCGTCGAGACGTGATGGAGATGTACCCGCTCGAGCGCCGACCGGCGGTCATCACCAGCCAGATGCAGGCGGCGCGGATCGCGCGGGCGGTGCTGAGCGAGCGGCAGCTCGAGGAAGTGATGGTGGATTTCTGGTTCAATCACTTCAACGTCTACGCGCAGAAGGGCGCGGTGCGCTGGATGCTGCCGGCCTACGAGCGCGAGGCCATCCGTCCCCACGCGTTGGGCCGCTTCCGCGATCTGGTGCTGGCCACCGCGCGGCATCCCGCCATGCTCTTCTACCTCGACAACTGGCTCAGCACGCGCGCCGACCTCATGATCCGGCAAGGACCGAATGCGGGCCGGCGCATGGGCTTGAACGAAAATTACGCCCGCGAGCTCATGGAACTGCACACGCTCGGGGTGGACGGCGGCTACGGCCAGGAGGATGTCATCGAGGTGGCGCGCTGCTTCACCGGCTGGACGATCGACCGCCCGCAGCAGGGCGGCGGCTTTCTCTTCCGCCCGCAGGCGCACGACCGCGGCGCCAAGCGCGTGCTCGGCCAGACGATCCCCGCGGGTGGCGGCCTGCAGGACGGCGAGCGCGTCATCGACATCCTGACGCGCCATCCATCCACCGCGCGCTTCATCGCCACCAAGCTCGCCCGCCGGTTGGTGAGTGACGACCCGCCGTCGACTCTGGTCGACCGGGCGGCGGCCACGTTCCAGCGCACCGACGGGGACATCCGCGCGGTGCTCACCGCCATCGTGACCGCGCCCGAGTTCTGGTCGGCCGAAACCTACCGCGCGAAGATCAAGACGCCGCTCGAGGTGGTCGCCAGCGCGATGCGAGCCCTCGACGGCCGCATCGCGCCGGCCGGCGCGTCCGAGGCGCCGGCCGGCGGCGTCGCGCTGGCGCGCGAGGTGGGCAAGCTGGGCGAGCCGCTCTACGAGGCGCAGCCGCCGACCGGCTACCCGGATCGCGCGGAGTCGTGGGTCAATACCGGCGCCCTGCTCGGCCGCATGAACTTCGCGCTCGGCCTGGCCCACAATCGCTTCCCGGGAGCGCGCGTCGATCTCGCTGGCTTGCTCGGCCCGGTCGATCGCCGCCGGCCCGATCAGGTGCTGGACCGCCTGCTCGCGGTCATCCTCAACGGCGAGGCCACGGCCCACACCCGCGCGGTGCTGGCCGCTCAGCTGGGGAGCCCCGAGATCACCCGCATCACCGCCTACGACCGGGTGCCGAAGGACACCGACGTGGAGAAGCTGACCGCGCTGGTCCTGGGCTCGCCCGAGTTCCAGAGGAGGTAGGCATGGCTCGATGCACGCGACGGTCCTTCATGAAGGGCGGGGCCCTCGCATTCCTCGCGCTCGGGAGCGCGCCGCGGTTCCTGCTCCGCTCCGCCCTCGCGCAGGAGCGGACGGGCAAGCCGAAGATCTTGATCGCGATCTTCCAGCGCGGGGCGGTGGACGGCCTCAGCATGATCGTGCCGCACGGCGACCCCGACTACTACGCCGCCCGCGGCGGCATTGCGATCGCGCGCCCGGCCGGCGGCGGGGCCGACACCACGATCGACCTGGACGGCTTCTTCGGGCTGCATCCGGCGCTGGCCCCGCTGAAGCCGCTCTGGGACGGCCGTCGGCTGGCGATCGTGCACGCGTGCGGATCGCCCGACGTCACCCGCTCCCACTTCGACGCGCAGGACTACATGGAGTCGGGCACGCCCGGGGTGAAGAGCACCGCGGACGGCTGGCTCGCCCGCGGCCTCGCCGCGATGCCGGCGCGCGAGGTCGCGTCGCCCTTCCGCGCCGTCTCGCTCGGCCCCGCCCTGCCCCGCGCGCTCCGCGGCGACGTGGGCGCGGTGGCCATGAACAGCGTGGCCGACTTCGACGTCAAGGAGGCCCCGGTGGTGATGGGCGGCGCGGGCGCGCGCCAGGGCTTCGAATCGCTCTACGAGCAGGGCGTGCGAGACCTGCTCTACGGCACCGGGCGGGAGACCTTCGACGCGGTGCAGATGCTCAAGGCCGCCGCGCCTCATCGCCTCGCGCCGGCCCACGGCGCCGTATACCCGCGCGGGCGCCTCGGCGAGAGCCTGCGTCAGATCGCGCAGCTCATCCGGGCCGACGTGGGCCTCGAGGTCGCATTCGCGGACGTGGGCGGCTGGGATACCCACGCCGGGCAGGGCAACGAAAGGGGCCAGCTCGCGTTCCGCCTCAAGGACTTCGCGGCCGGTCTCGCCGCGCTGGATCGCGATCTGGGCCCGCGGATGAGCGACGTGGTCGTGCTCACCATGTCGGAGTTCGGCCGCACGGTCCGCGAGAACGGCAACCGGGGCACCGATCACGGGCACGCCACCGCGATGCTGGTGCTCGGCGGCCCGGTGAAGGGCGGGCGCGTCTACGGCCGCTGGCCGGGTCTCCGGCGCGAGCAGCTCTACGAAGGCCGGGATCTGGCCGTCACCACCGATTTCCGGAGCCTGTTCACCGAGGTGGCGGTGAAGCACCTGGGCGCGCCTCCCGAGCCCCTGTTCCCGGCCTTCACGTCGAAGCCCTCCGCCTACCCGGGCGTGCTCGCGTAGGCGCGGCCGCGGCCGACGGCGCCGCGTGCCCCAGCCGCTCGCCGACGCGGCGCCCCTCTGCGACGAGCCGGGTCGCGAAGCGATCGGCGGCCGCCCCCCGGCGGAACCCGGTCCGGTAGAGCAGGGCCACCGAGAGCGCCGGGACGTCGGCCCGCTCCCAGCGCACGCGCTCCCGATCGATCTCGGTCACGGCCAGCGCCGGGGCCAGCCCGATGCCCAGACCCCCCGAGACGTAGGCGAGCAGCAGCGACACGCTCGGCACGTCGATGGTGGACACCGGCTGGATGCGCTCGCGCGCGAGATAGTCCTCGAGCAGCCGCCGGCCCTGGCTGCCTGCGCTCAGGCGAAGCAGCGGCTCGCGGGCGAGACGCTCGGTCAGCGGCGGCTGCGCGCGGCCGCGTCGCGGGCCGATCCAGACGAACGCCTGCTCGAAGAGGCGCTCGGCCTCGATCCCGCGCGGCGCCTCCTGGCCGGTCACCACCGCGCAATCGACCTCTCCCAGACCGACCAGTCGCGCGCCCTCGCGGGAATGGGTGGTGGCGATCTCGAAGCGCAGCCGCGGCTGCGGCTCGATCAGCTCGCGGAGGACCGGGACGAGCAGGGCGCGGCCGAGGTAGTCGCTGACCGCCACCCGCAGCGTTGCGGGTGGCCGCCCCGAGAGATCGGCGAGCTGGGCGAAGAGCGCCTCGGTCTCGGTGCTCAGCTGCAGGATACCGGGCAGGGCGGCCTCGCCCGCCGCGGTCAGGCGCACGCCGCGGCCGGCCCGCTCCAGGAGCCGGACGCCGAGATGGCTCTCCAGCTTGCGCACCTGCTGGCTGATCGCCGACGAGGTGCGGTGGTGCAGCCGGGCCGCCGCGCCCACCGAGCCGGTGCGGGCGACCGTCAGCAGGCTCAGGAGGGCCGGGAGGAGCGCGGCGTCTATCATTAGCGGATCTTACGGGACCGGGAAGAAGATTTCACTATACTTAACGATCTGACGGCGGCACACTCCCGGGCAACCGCTTCGATCCACGGAGGCTGCCATGGCGTCATCGCTGCTCGACAAGGTGTGGGACGCGCACACGGTGCGGACGCTCCCCTCGGGGCAGACCCAGCTGCTGATCGGTCTGCACCTGATCCACGAGGTCACCTCGCCGCAGGCCTTCCAGGCCCTGCGCGATCTGAACGTGCCGGTGCGCATGCCCGGGCGCACCTTCGCGACGCTCGATCACATCATCCCCACCACCGCCCAGCAGCGGCCGTTCAAGGACGAGGTGGCCGAGGAGATGACGGTCCATCTCGTGCGCAACTCGGAGCAGAGCGGGGTGTCCCTGTTCGGTCTCGACAGCGGCCGGCAGGGCATCGTCCACGTGATCGGCCCCGAGCTGGGGCTCACCCAGCCCGGCATGACCATCGCGTGCGGGGACAGCCACACCGCCACCCACGGCGCGGTCGGGGCCATCGCCTTCGGCATCGGCACGAGCCAGGTGCGCGACGTGCTGGCCACGCAGTGCCTGGCCATGGCCAAGCCGAAGCTGCGCCAGGTGCGGGTGGACGGCGCGCTGAGCCGGGGCGTCTACGCCAAGGACGTGATCCTGGCGATCATCCGCACGCTCGGGGTGAACGGGGGCGTCGGGTACGCGTACGAGTACGCGGGCCCGGTCGTGGACGGCATGACCATGGAGGAGCGCCTCACCCTCTGCAACATGTCCATCGAAGGGGGGGCCCGCTTCGGCTACGTCAACCCCGATCAGACCACCGTCGACTACTTGCGCGGGCGCCAGTATGCGCCGCAGGGCGCCGCATTCGAGCGCGCGACCGCGTGGTGGAAGGGCGTGGCCTCGGACCCGGAGACGCGCTACGACGACGTCAAGCGGCTCGACGGCGCCGCGATCCCGCCGATGGTGACCTGGGGCATCAATCCCGGCCAGTCGGTGGGCGTGGGCGACTGCATCCCCAGCCCGGAGTCGGCGCCCGAGCAGGAGCGCGCGACCTATCGCGAGGGCCTCGCCCACATGGGCTTCGAGGCGGGCCAGCCCATCGCCGGGGCGAGGATCGACGTGGTCTTCATCGGCTCGTGCACGAACTCGCGCATCTCCGACCTGCGGGTCGCCGCCGCGGTGGCCAAGGGGCACCGGGTGGCGAAGAGCGTCCGGGCCATCGTGGTGCCTGGCTCGCAGCAGGTGGCCAAGGCCGCCGAGGCCGAGGGCCTCCACGAGATCTTCCGCGAGGCCGGCTTCGAATGGCGCAACGCGGGCTGCTCGATGTGTCTCGGCATGAACGACGACAAGCTGCGAGGGCGGGAGATGAGCGCCTCGACCAGCAACCGGAACTTCATCGGGCGCCAGGGGAGCCCGACCGGGCGGACCTTGCTGATGAGCCCGGCGATGGCGGCCGCGGCGGCCCTGAACGGCGCGGTCACCGACGTGCGGCAGATGCTGCAACCGGCTGGCGCGGAGGCGGCGCGATGAGCGAGAGCGCGCGGCGGCAGGTGGCGGGACGAGGCATTCCGGTGCCGGGCAACGACATCGACACCGATCGGATCATCCCGGCGCGGTTCCTCAAGACGGTGACCAACGAGGGGCTGGGCCTGCACGCCTTCGAGGACGCGCGCAAGCACGATCCCGAGCATCCGTTCAACCAGAAGGCGTACGAAGGGGCCTCGGTGCTGGTGGCCGGCCTGAACTTCGGCTGCGGCTCCTCGCGCGAGCACGCGCCCGAGTCCCTCAAGCAGTGGGGCATCCGCGCCATCGTCGGCGGTTCGTTCGCCGAGATCTTCTTCGGCAACTGCACCATGCTCGGCATCCCGTGCCTGTCCATCGACAACGACGACGTGCTCTGGCTGCAGCGGGCGGTGGGCCGCGATCCGCGGCAGAGCGTGACGGTGGACGTGGAGAAGCAGGAAGTGCGCGTCGGCGACCGCGTGATCAGGGGGCGGATCCCGGACGGGGCCCGCAACCACCTGGTCTCGGGGGCGTGGAACGCCACCGGGGTGCTGCTCGAGGCGGGCGACGCCATCGAGGCCACCGCGAAGCGCCTGCCGTACATCAGCGGCTTCTAGTCCGGGCCGCCGGGTCGTGGCCCCGCGCGCGTCGAGCGTTCGCACGCCCTCGCTCGAGATCGCCTACGAGGAGCAGGGCCCGTCGGACGGCGCACCGGTGATCCTGCTTCACGGCTTCCCCGACGACGTGCGCGCGTGGGACGGGGTGGCGGCTCCCCTGGCCGCCGAGGGCCGCCGGGTGCTGG
This sequence comes from Candidatus Methylomirabilota bacterium, assembly GCA_035315345.1. NCBI lineage: Bacteria > Methylomirabilota (SeqCode) > Candidatus Methylomirabilota bacterium. The sequence continues at coordinate 21,093 of DATFYA010000161.1, read as the reverse complement.
TGCCGTACCTGCGCGGCTACGGCCCGACGCGCTTCCTCGACCCGGCCGCGCCGCGCATGGCCCAGCAGGCCGCGATCGGCCAGGATCTGCTCGACTTCATGGACGCCCTCGGGCTCGAGCGGGCGAGCCTGGCCGGCTACGACTGGGGCGGACGCGCGGCCTGCATCGTCGCGATCCTGGCGCCGCGGCGGGTGCGCGCGCTGGTCACCATCGGCGGCTACAACGTGCAGAACACGCTCCGGCCCTCCGCTCCGGCCTCGGCCGAGGAGGAGCGCGCCTACTGGTACCAGTGGTACTTCAACACCGAGCGCGGCCGGGCCGGGCTCGAGGCCAACCGCCGCGACATCTGCCGGCTCCTCTGGCGCGAATGGTCGCCGGGCTGGCGCTTCGACGAGGCGACGTTCGATCGCACCGCGGTCGCCTTCGACAATCCCGACTTCGTGCCGGTGGTGATCCACTCCTACCGACACCGGCACGGCAACGCCGCCGGCGATGCGCGCTTCGACCCGATCGAGCGCCGCCTGGCCGAGCGGCCGCGGATCGAGGTCCCCACCGTCATCCTGCACGGCCGCGACGATGCGGTCGACCGGCCGCGCCGCTCCGAATCCCACGTCGGGCTGTTCCCGGACGGCACCGAGCGGCGCGTGGTGGCGGACGCCGGCCACTTCATGCCGCGCGAGCAGCCCGGCGCGGTGGCGGACGCCGTCCGCTCGCTCCTGGCCCGCACCCGATAGACCGCCGCCATGTGGCTCGTCCTCGCGCTGGTGGCCGCGCTGTGCCAGGTGCTGCGCAACACGGTGATGAAGCGCCTCGGCCACTCGCTCGACGAGTACATCAACGTGTGGGGCCGGTTCACCTTCCTGCTCCCGTTCGCGGCCGCCTTCGTGCTCTGGAAGGGCGTGCCGGAGATCAAGCCCGGCTTCTACCTGGCCTGCGCGTGCTTCGCGGTGAGCCAGACCATCTCCACCATGGCGCTGTCCAAGGCGCTCAAGCTCTCCGACATCTCGATGGTCACCGCGCTGTGGAAGGTCAGCCTGCTCGTGCTGGTCGTCCTCGGCTACTTCACCCTGAAGGAGCGGCCGACCCTGCTCGGGATCGTCGGCATCCTGATCAGCATGGCCGGGGTCTACCTGCTCAACGTCCACCGCGCCCACATCGCGTGGTGGGCTCCGCTCGCGGTGCTCTTCACCGACCGGGGCATGCGCTACTCGCTGCTCGCCGCGCTGTTCTTCGCGCCCTCGGTGGTCACCATCAAGTGGGCGATGCAGTGCTCGGACCAGTACATGGGCACCCTGGGAGGCTACGTGGCCGCGAGCCTGCTGGTCACCCCGATCGTGCTCAAGACCTCGCGCCGGCGCTTCGCGGAGGTCCCGCGCTACTGGAAGGCGTTCGTCAGCTTCGGTCTCTTCGCCTCGCTCACCACCGTGAGCCAGGGCACCGCCTATCTCATGACGCTGTCGTCGTACGTGGAGGCGGTCAAGCAGGTCGAGATCCTGTTCGCGATGGCGATCGGGGTGATCCTGTTCCACGAGAAGCAGAGGGTGCGCGACATCGCGCCGGGCGCGGTCGTGATGCTGGCGGGGGTGGCGCTGCTGAGCCTGGCCGGCTAGAGCTCCGGCCGCTTGCCGTGGGTGGCCCGCACCACCGTCTTGATGCCCCCGCGCACCGTGAAGTCGCCCACCACCTCGATCCAGCGCGGCGCGGCCGCGGCCACGAAGTCGTCGAGGATGCGGTTGGTCACGTCCTCGTGGAAGGCGCCCTCGTTGCGATACGACCAGATGTAGAGCTTGATCGACAGGAGCTCGAGGAGCCGCTGGTCCGGCACGTAGCGGACCCGGATGGTCGCGAAGTCGGGCTGCCCGGTGCGCGGGCAGATGCAGGTGAACTCGGGGATCTCGAGGCTCACCTCGTAGTCACGGTCCGGGTGCGGATTCGGGACGACCTCGAGGCTCTTCGACGGCCGGGTGGGCATGGATGGACGCTACCGCACCGTCTCCCGGGCGGTCAAGCGTGCCTCAGCGCCGAACCGTGAGCCCGATCCCGGCCGCGACCATCAGGGTGGAGAGCAGCAGCAGGGGACTCAGGCGGTCGCCGGTCACCGCGGCCGCGATGAGCACCCCGAAGAGCGGCGTGGTGAGCGAGCAGGTGGCCAGCGCGCTGGCCAGGTACTTCTGGTAGAGGTACGAGTTCACGATGAAGTTGAATCCGGCGATGACGACGCCCTGGTAGAAGAGCGAGGTGGCCAGCGCGCCGGTGTAGCGGGTCGGCGTTCCACTCTCGAAGAGCAGGCTCGCGAGCAGGAAGCACGCGCTGCCGATCGCGGACTGGAAGACCAGCAGCTTGATCGGATCGAGCCTCTGCACCGCCTTCGCCATGTACACCACGCGCTCGCCGAGCAGCACCGCGCTGCCCGCCACGATCAGGTCACCGACCAGGGTCGCGCTGTGGAAGGAGAACTCGCGGGCGAAGAGCAGCACGATCCCCGCGTAGGCGACGAGGACGCCGGCCAGCTTGGCGGGAGTCAGGCGATCGCCCGGGATCATGAAGTGGGCGAGCACCACCGCGTGCACCGCGTAGGAGTTGAGCAGGACCGCGCCGTGGGCGGCGGAGGTGAGCCCGATGCCCACGTTCATCGTGCCGATCTGGATCGAGAAGATCACGCCGAGCGAGATCAGCACGCGCCACTCGCCGGGCCCCACCGCGAAGACGCCGCGGTGCCGCGTCCACCGCGCGTAGGCCAGGATCGCGAGCGCGCCGAGCACGAAGCGGAACAAGGCGAGGCGCAGCGGCGGCGCGTCGGCGAGACCGACCTTCACCGCGACCGGATTGCCGCCCCACATGGCGGCGAGGAGGAGGGCGGTGGAGGCGCCGCGCCAGTCGAGGGGACGGAGCGAGGGCACTAGCAGCCGCGCGCGCGGCGCCGGAGGACGGCCATGTCGGGCGCTATGGTAGCATGGCCTGCGATGAAGATCGGTCTGGTCGGACTCCCCAAGAGCGGGAAGACCTCGTTGTTCAACCTGCTGACCGGCTCGAGCGTGGCCACCTCGTCGTTCGGCACCGCGCGCGGCGAGATGCACGCGGGCATCGCGCGCGTGCCCGACGCGCGGGTGGATCGCCTCACCGCGATGTTCAAGCCGAAGAAGACGACCTTCGCCACCTTCGAGGTGGTGGACCTCGCCGGCTTCGCGAAGGGCGAGCGCCAGGGCCTGGAGGCCAAGGAATTCCGCAACGCGGACGCGCTGCTCCACGTGGTGCGCGCGTTCGCGGATGCCGCCGGCACCGCCGCGGATCCGGCGGGTGACATCGACGACCTGGAGACCGAGCTGATCCTCGCCGATCTGGAGGTGGTGGAGCGGCGACTGGAGCGGCTCGAGGCGCAGCTCAAGAAGAAGCGCACCGACGCCGACGCGCACGAGCAGGCGATCCTGCTGAAGGTCACGCCCGGGCTCGAGGCGGGGCGGCCGATCCGGGCGATGGGACTCGCGGACGAGGAGGCGCGGGCCCTCCGGGGCTTCACCTTCCTTTCCCAGAAGCCGATCCTGCACTGCCTGAACCTCTCCGAGAAGGAGATCGCGCGCGGCCAGGGGCTCGCGGCGAGCTTCGGGCTCGAGGCGGTGGCCCAGCGGCCGGCGACGCGACTCGGCTGGGTGTCGGCGGTGATCGAGGCCGAGGTCGGCCAGCTCGAAGGCCCGGAGCAGGCCGCGTTCCTCGCCGATCTGGGACTCACCGAGCCGGCGATCCGTCGCGTCCTCGAGGACTGCTACGCCCTGCTCGGGCTGATCTCGTTCTTCACGGTCGGCGAGGACGAGGTGCGGGCGTGGTCCATTCCCCGGGGCACGCGCGCCCAGGACGCGGCGGGCGCGATCCACTCGGACATCGCGCGCGGCTTCATCCGGGCCGAGGTGGTGGGCTACGACGATCTGCTCGCGGTCGACGGCTCCATGGCCGCCGCGCGCGAGCGTGGCCGGCTACGGCTCGAGGGCAAGGACTACGAGGTGCAGGACGGCGAGATCTGCCACTTCCGCTTCAACGTCGCCAAGTAGGGCGAGGTGCAGCCGAAGGCGAGCCGAGCGAATAAGTAAAGACGGTTACGGTGTATGCGCCTGGCGCTTAGTCGGTAACCTCTCCCCCGCGGCCCGGATGCGGCATGAGAGCGCGGTCCACCGGGTCGCGCGGCTACTGTGGGCGGAGGAAGCCGAGGCGAGGCACGCCGCCGAGGGACTTGGCGATCGCCACGAGCGTCGCGTCGGAGGTGCCGACCGGCAGCACGCAGCCGGCGCCCAGGATGAGGCCGCGGCCGTCCACCTGCGCGATCGCGTCGCGCACCTCGGCCTGGGTGTCCTCGACGCTGCCGTCCTTCAGCGGTCCCCACTGGTCGAGGCCGCCGATCACCGCGCCGGGGACCCGCGCGAGGCCGTCTCGCAGTGACGGCCCGGCGCGGCGGTCGTCCCAGTTCCAGGCGTGCGCGGGGAGGCTGGCGAGCCGCTCGAACATCAGCCGCTCGCCGTGGCCATGCACGATCGTGAGCTTCGACTTCGCCTGCACCGCCTCCAGGATGCGCCGATCGTACGGCTCGCCGAAGCGTCGGTACTCCTCCTCGGTGTGGAAGGTCGTGCTCGCGGCCTGGATGGAGTAGAAGAAGCCCTCGGCGCCCTCGCGGAAGCACGCTTCGGCGAAGGCCAGGATGGTCTCGGTGATCGCCTCGAGCGCGTCGCTGACCGCCTGCGGATTCTCCTTGAGATCGTAGGCCAGCCGGTCGCCGGATAGCTTGCGGGCCAGCGAGAGCGGGCTGAACACCGTCGGCAGCGTCGAGCAGTCCGCTCGGCGGTCCACCACGCAGCGGATGATGGTCTCGAGATGCGACGCCCACGCGGTGGACTCCATCTTCACCGGCCGGATCTTCCGCCAGTCATCATGGGTGTTGACCGCGTGGCGCACGCAGGCGCGGTGCCCGTCGGCCAGCACCTCGTCGCCCTCGACGCAGCCCCAGTCCTCCACCGCGTAGCCGCCGGTGGGGGTGACCTTGAGGAAATCGGACTGGTAGCGCTCGTGGAAGCGCAGCGTGGACTGCGCCAGCGCCGCCGCGTTGCGGTCGACGTCGGGGAAGTGGCGCCAGAAGGCGTAGGGGGGCCGGTCGGTCGGCTGCCGCTTCAGCGCGGCCTGCACGCGCTCGAACTTGGTCATTCGCTCGTCTCCGTCAGCCTTCGAACACCAGCTCGCCGTCGCGCACCGCCGGGCGCCCGCCTTCGGCGAGGGCTTCGAAGCGGACCATCGGGCCATCGGCCGACGCCACCGGTTCACCGCCGCGGACGGTGAGTCGCGAGGGCAGCCGCACCATCGCGCCGAAGCGGCACGCGATCGAGCGCACCGGCGTGGCGGCGCCGCGCGGGTCGCGGCGCAGCGTCTGCGAGATCGCCAGGGCGAGCGTCGCGGTGCCGTGGAGGATGATGTCGGGCAGGCCCGCTCCGAGGGCCACCGCGCGATCGGTGTGGATCGGATTCCAGATGCGGGCGCACTCGGTGTACACGTGCGCGAGGGTGGCCGGGATGGGGATCTCGGTGGACCAGCTCCCGGACCACCCCTCACCCTGCCCTCTCCCCGCAGGGGAGAGGGTGGGGGAGGCGGGGTCGCAGTCGACGCCGAGGTAGAGGGAGCCGTAGTCGGTCATGCTGACGGGGTGTCCGGCGGAGTCCACCGTCTCCATGCGCAGGACCATGTAGGCACCGGGCGCGCGCCGCTCGAGCGCGGCCACCGTCGCGGTGGTGGAGAGGCGATCGCCGGCCCGCGGCGGCCGATGCAGGACGACGCGATGGGTCGCGTGCACGCCGCGCACCGCGATCTCGTCGGAGAGCGCCTTGGCGCGAAGATCGAGCGCCAGCGGCCACTCGTAGCACACCGGGAAGAGTGGGTGGGCGAGGATGCCTCCGGGGCGCGTGGTGTCGAAGTATTCCGGTGCATCCTCGCCGAGGGCGGCCGCGTAGGCCATCAGCCAGCGCGCGTCGATCTCCTGCTCGCGCGGCCCGACCTTCGTGCCGACGCTGGAGGCGGGGATGTGCACGGAAGACCCCTCACCCCGCCCTCTCCCCGGAGGGGAGAGGGGGGCGGGGGAAGTTCATGGAGTCGACGAAGATAGTCTCGAAGTCGGGATGCGCGGCGAGCGAGACGTGCTCGATGCGCCGGGCGATGGCCGCGGCCCGCGCCCTCTCGGCCTCGGAGACCAGCGCGAGCTGGGCGCCGAGTGCGGCCGCGTTGCCGACGTAGCGGACGCGGTGCTCGGGCAGGCCGGGCGGGATCAGGCCGATCCGCAGCGCGCTCCGCACCGAGAGATAGTTGCCGAAGCCGCCCGCCAGCATCAACTCGTCGACCCGCTCGGTGGGCACGGAGGCCACGTGCTGGAGCATCGCGACGCCCGAGGCGATCGCGCCCTTGCAGAGCTGGACCTGGCGGATGTCGTCCTGGGTGATCGTCAGCTCGCGCTCGGCACCCTGCTCACCCACCCGGGCGATGACGACGAGCCGCTCCTCGCCGCGCATCTCCACCCGCGAGCGGATCGGAGCGGGCAGGTGATCGCGCCCGTCGACGTCGATGAGGCCGGTCCAGTCGACCACGCCGAGATCGAGCAGCGCGGCGACCGCGTCGACGAGGCCGGAGCCGCAGAGCCCCTGGGCGGCGCCGTCGCCGATGGCGTGGAGCCGGAGGTCGCCGTCCGCCACCCAGACGCGGTCGATGGCTCCGATGGCCGCGCGCATGCCGTGGCGGATCTGCGCTCCCTCGAGCGCCGGGCCGGCGGGGGCCGAGCAGGCCCAGAGATGCTCGCGCGAGCCCAGCACCACTTCGCCGTTCGTGCCGATGTCCACCACGATGCGGAGCGAGGGCGACTCGTCGATGCGCGTGGCCAGCGCCGCCGCCACCGCATCGGCGCCCACGAAGCCCGCGACGATGGGCAGCAGGCAGACCACGGTCTCCGGGGGCAGCTTCAGGAACAGGTCGCGCGCGGGCAGCGTGAGGGGATGGCGCATGACCGGCGCGTACGGGGCCAGGCCGACGTGCGAGGGATCGATGCCGAGCAGCAGGTGGTGCATGCAGGTGTTGCCGACGATCACCACCTTGTAGATCCACTTGGCGAGCACTCCGGACTCGCGGGTGATCTGCTCGATGTGCTGGTTGAGCAGGCCGATGATGCGGGTCTGCAGCTTGCGCAGGTTGCCCGGGTCGAACTGGGCGAAGGCGATGCGTGACATGAGATCGCCGCCGAACACCGCCTGCGGGTTGAGGCTCGACACCGCGGCCATCTGCTCGCCGGACTCGAGCTCCATCAGCGTTGTCACCACGCTGGTGGTGCCGATGTCGATCGCGAGGCCGAACTGGTGCAGCGCGGTGTCGCCGGCCTCGACCGCGAGGAGGCGACCGCCGAACGTGGTGACGGTCACCTCCGCGTCGCGGTCACGCAGCGTCGCGGGCAGCGTCTTGAGCAGCGAGGGCGGGACCACGTCGACCGCGTCGCCGGTCGCGGCCAGCAAGGCCTCCAGGTCCGACGTCTGCAGGTGCTCGTCCTTGGGCAGGGCCACGTGGACAACTCGCTTGCGGATGCCCGCGTCGATCGAGATGGGCGTGGGCGCCCCCTCCGGCCGCTCCCCGCCCAGGATCTGGAAGGTGGTCTCGTCGAGCGGCGGCGCGATCTGCACCGTGACCGGCTCGGTCACCGGCCACTGGCACGAGAGACGGTAGCCCTCGCGCACGAGCGCGTCGCCCAGTTGCAGCTCGTCCATGATCGTGGGCGGCGGGGCGGTCCCGGCCACCAGCTTCACGCGGCACGAGGTGCAGCGCCCGCGACCGCCGCACGTGGCGGTGATGTCGACGCCGCCTCCGTGCGCCGCCTTCAGGATGGTGGTGCCGGGCTCGACCGGCAGGACGCGACGGCCGGGCAGGATGGTCAGCGGGATCGCCATTCGCGCGCAGGATACCACTCCATGGTGTCCGTGGACGAACCCGAACACCGGCGCGGAATGTCGAAGGCTACGCGAGCAGCAAGAAAGCCGTACCGAGCGGCCAGCGCTCCCGACCAGAAGGCCGGGAGTCCGATGTCACCGCCGGTCTACTTCGCCTTGTTGAAATCGAAGTTGAATGGTCCGCCCCTGGAGCCATAGCCATTGCCGACCAGCCCCCAGTTGCTTCCCCGATCCATCAGCGTGGCAGAGCCCGACCGCTCACCCGATCCGAGTGCACCGGTCCCCCCGGTGCTCATGAAGTGCACGTAGCCATCCTTGATCTCGGCCTTGCCGGTGGAGGAGAAGGCGCCCGCCGCGAGCGTGTAGGTACTGTCGGGCCTGACGGTCAAGGTCCCCGTTGCGGCCGGCGCGCCGGTCGCATACACATTGCCGGTCCATGCCCCGGTGAGTAGGGATGCATCGGAGGGCGTCACTTGCTTGGCCGTGCCACTCGCACAGCCGGCGATCAGGCCAGCCACCATCGTGACCACCGCGATACCACGGGACGTCGTCGTCTTCACCATCGGGGTTCTCCCTGGTTTCGGCTGTCTCTGCACGCTCGCGAGACGCCCCGGCACCAGTACCTGCGCAGTTGACAAGTCAGCTGCCACGCCGCCCCGAGCCACCAAATGCTACGAGGGCAGCCCAGCACCGTCAAGCGCCGAGATGAACCACTTCTTCCTTGACTTTTTATCTGGGTTTGCCGATAGTTGCGCTGACCCGTCACAGGTGCTTGGGCGGGCACTGCTTCGGGGGGTGTGTTGGTCCGCTACGTCGTCTATCGCCTCCTCTGGTTGGTTCCGACGCTTCTCGCCATGGCGCTCGTCACCTTCCTGGTGATGCATGCCACGCCGGGTAGCCCGCTCGATCCGGTGGCCGAAGGGGCCAATCCGCTATCGCCCGAGGCGCAGAAGAACCTCGCGGAGGTCTACGGTCTCGACAAGCCGCTCTACGCCCAGTTCGGGATCTTCCTGAGCAAGGCGATCCGGGGGGATTTCGGCACGTCGTTCGTCTACAAGACCCGCACCGTGACCGAGATCATGAAGGAGACGTTCCCGATCTCCCTCCTGCTGGGAAGCATGGCCCTGGCGCTTGCGATCGTGGGCGGCGTATCGCTCGGCATCCTGGCCGCGGTGTACCAGAACCGCTCGTGGGACTACGTGTCGGTGTCGGTGGCCACGCTCGGCGTCAGCGTGCCGAACTTCGTGCTTGCGGTATTCCTCATCGTGATCTTCTCGTTCGTCCTGCCCATCTTCCCGACCGGAGGCTGGAACTCGCCGAAGGACTGGGTGCTGCCGACGATCACGCTCGCCCTTGCCCCCATGGGGATCATCGCGCGCTTCACGCGCTCGAGCATGCTGGAGGTGATCCGGTCCGACTACATCGTGACCGCCCGGGCCAAGGGCCTGTCCGAGGGGCCGGTCATCCTCAAGCACGTGCTGAAGAACGGGTTCATTCCGGTGGTGACGTTGCTCGGGCCGATGTTCGCCGCGGTCGGCACCGGCTCGTTCTTCGTCGAGTCCATCTTCCGCGTCCCGGGCATGGGACGGTTCTTCGTACTCTCGATGACCGGCCGCGACTACCCGATGATCATGGCGGTGGTGCTGATCTACGGGGGATTCCTGGCCATGATGAACCTGGTCGTCGACCTCCTCTATGGCGCTCTCGACCCCCGCATCCGATACTAGCGTTCCGGGTGAGGCGGCGCTGCCGCTACCTCGCGCCACGGTGCGGGTATCCAGCCTGTGGCGCGACGCCTGGCGAAGACTCCTCCGGAACAAGCTCGCGGTGGCGGGTGGCGTTGCGATCGTCCTGCTCTGCCTGATCGCGATCTTCGCGGACTTCCTGGCTCCCCAGTCATACACCAAGGCCAACTTTGGCCGCCTCTACGAGGGGCCCTCGCGCGAGTACCCGCTCGGCACCGACCAGCTCGGGCGTGACGTGCTCTCCCGGCTGATCTATGGGGCGCGGGTATCGATGCTGGTCGGGCTGGGGGCGCAGGTCATCATCGTGCTGATCGGCGTGCCCATCGGCGCCTTGTCGGGATTCATCGGCGGTCGCACCGATCTGCTGCTGACCCGGTTCGTGGACGTGATGTACGCCTTTCCCCAGCTACTCTTCGTCATTCTGGTCATGTCCATGCTGGGGGCCGGGCTGATGAACATCTTCATCGCGCTGGGCCTCACCGGGTGGGTGGGCATCGCGCGGCAGACGCGAGCCCAGGTCCTCTCCATCAAGGAGAAGGAGTTCGTCGAGGGCGCCCGCGCCCTCGGGGCCGGCTTCTGGCGTGTGATGTCTCGCCACGTCCTGCCGAGCGCCCTGACCCCGATCGTGGTCTCGATCACTTTCGGGATTCCGACGGCCATCTTCACCGAGGCCGCACTCTCGTTCATCGGCGTCGGCATCAACCCGCCCACGCCCTCGTGGGGCCAGATGGTGGGCGAGAACCAGCAGTTCCTCCGTTCCTATTGGCACCTGTGCGTGTTCCCGTCGATCGCCATCGCCGTGACCATGCTCTCGTTCACCTTCTTCGGCGACGGCGTCCGCGACGCCCTCGACCCCAAGCTGAAGTAACCCCAACAGGAGGAGACCCCATGCCGCCACTGAGAATTCCGGACGCCCAGCTGGATCTCTTCGCCCAGCGCCTCGAGTCCATCGGGGTCGGCCGGCGCGACTTCCTGAAGGTGATTGGCGCCATGGCCGCCTTCGGGGGGCTCGGCTTCGCCACCGAAGCCCGGGCGGCCAAGCCATCTCGGCCCGGGCCCGGCGAGAAGCTCGCCAAGGAGCAGGTGCTGCGCTACGGCGGCGGCGGTTGGATGGCGAACGAGCCAGCCAGTCATGACTTCAACAAGGACCTCTACTGTGGGGGCGCGAATGGGCTCTTCGCCGGCCTCATGACCTTCAACCCCGACTTCGTGGCGGTGCCGTGGATGGCGAGCAAGGTCGAGGGCAACAAGGATGGCTCGGTATGGACCTTCACGGTCCGGAAAGACAGCCGCTGGTCGGACAACACGCCGGTGTCCGCCCGGGACTTCGAGTGGTCGTGGAAGCGCCAGCTCGATCCGGCCAGCGCGGCGCCCTACGCGAAGTTCCTGTACGACATCAAGAACGGGGAGGCCTACAACAAGAAGAAGGTCACCGACGCGAGCCAGGTCGGCGTGCGCGCCAAGGACGACTGGACGCTCGAGGTGACCCTGGAAGGGCCGCGGGGCTACTTTCCGGTCCTGACCGCGTACCTCGCTGCGCTGCCCGCGCACCGGGGCGCGGTGGAGAAGCACGGCGACAAGTGGACGGAGGCGGCCAACATCGTCTGCAATGGGCCGTTCACGCTCGAGGCGTGGGAGCACAACAAGCAGGTCGTGCTCAAGAAGAACCCTTACTACTACGGGGCCAAGGACGTGCACCTGACCCGGGTGGTGATCCCGATCATCCCGGTGGCCTCGGGCGCGCTGCCCTACGAGAACAACGAGCTCGACATGACCGCGCTGCAGTCCGGCGATCTCAAGCGCCTGCAGTCCGACCCGCGCATGTCCAAGGACGTCTTCCGTTACCCGTACCCCGGCACCTGGTACCTCATTCCCCAGGTGACCAAGCCGCCGTTCGACAACTTGAAGGTCCGCCGGGCCGTGGCCCACGCCATCGACCGGGAGAACGTGGTGAAGGTCAGCCAGGGCTTCGCGGTGCCGGCCTGGTCGATGATCCCGCCCGGCTTCCCGGGGGCGATCGACGACGCCAAGATCAAGGCGATGCAGAAGTACGACAAGAAGCTGGCCCTCGAGCAGCTCAAGGGCACGCCCTTCGAGGGCGGCAAGAACTGGCCCAAGATCACCCTCAGCATGCGCGACGAGGGGCTGGGCTCGAAGCCGCTCGCCGAGGCGGTGCAGGCGGTCCTGCTCGACTCCCTGAACATGAAGACCGAGCTGGAAGTCCTCGAGCCGCGGGTCTTCCGCGACCGCCTGTGGAAGCAGGATCTGCAGTTCGTATGGATCCGCTGGTTCATGGACTATCCGGACCCGCACAACGAGTACTTCGACACGTTCTACGGCAAGGGCACGACCGGCAAGCGCCAGGCGTGGGTCAACGACGCCTTCGACAAGGAGCTCGAAGCCGGACGCGACACCCGCGACCCGAAGGCGCGGCTCGAGCACTACAAGAAGGCCGAGGAGATCATGCAGCAGGACGTCGGTTACGTGCCGGTGGCCTGGGTGGTGCGCTATGCGGCCAAGAAGCCGTGGGTGGCCGGTGTCGAGAAGAACAAGGCGGGGGAGTTCGTGGTGGACGGCAACATCTACGTGGACATGTTCGAGCACATCTACATCACGGAAAAGGGCTAGTGCGGCGGCGGTCGTCTGGGCGGTCGCGGCCGACGCGACCGCCCAGACCGATCTGGTCCAGGCCCTCGTCGGCCGATGGGAAGGGGAGATCTTGGGGCGACGCCGGCGGCAAGCAGCCGTCGCTCCGCTGGACGAGTCGGAACGGCACCGCCTACGCGGTCAGCCTGTTCGACGGCCGCACGCTGTCCGGCACCGCGACCTTGACGCAAGAGACGGCGGGACACCGCGAGCGGGAGCGACCGGTCAAGCTGGAGAAGAAGCCCTAACGGCCACTTTGGAGTCTACCGACAGGCCGGCGGCCCGTCGTCACAGCCGTGTCGGATTCACGCGCGCCGCCCGTGGGCGCTCTCGGATTGACTGGGCAGCAGGGAGACGTGGCTGTGCACGGCCAGCCAGCGGCCGTCCCGCCGGGCCAGGTTGAAGGTCGCCCGGCCGTGGCGGGTGAACGGCTGACCATCCGAGCCGGAGGCGCCCGACGACCACGTGGCGGCGATCCAGGCGGAGTCTCCGGATCCCGAGACGGTCGGCGTCTCGTCGAAGCGGAAGTCGCGAATGCGCGGCCAGATCTGGCGCCACTGCTCGCGCTCGATGTTGTCGAGGCCGTGGACGGCCGTCGCGTAGGTCCCGAAGGCGACCGCGTCGGAGGCGAAGAGCTTGCGGCCCTCCGCGAAGTCACGCCCGCGGCAGGCGGCCTCGAAGGTGCGTAGCCACGCGAGCGCGTCGGCCCGGGTATCGGACATGCGCGGATTATGAATCGGGTGCGGCTCTTGTCAAGCGCGAGCCGACTCGCTATCCTGCGCCACATGATCGGGCCGGGTTTCCCATCGGGGCTCACCGGCAACCAGCTTGTGGCGAGGGACGTGTGAGAGCCCGGCCCGCGGCGCGCTGGCTCGTCGCGGTCGTTCTCGCTCTCGGGCTCGCGAGCGCGCCGAGGGTCGAGTGGCCGAGCGACGACGAGCGCCCGGCCGTGCGCGCGCCGGCGCTCGGCGAGACGATGGATCCGGGATGGGCCGCGCTCGACGACCCCGCCGTGGACGATCCATCCGGCGACGTCGAGAAGGCGGCACTTTCCCCCGCGGCGGCTCTCGTCCTCGGCACGTCGATGCTCGGCGCGCTCCCGACGCGGGCGGCCGGTCGGGGCAGGGCCGGCTGGCCCGGCTCCTCGCCGACCCGGGGGCCTCCGCGCGCGCGGGCGGCGGCCTCGAATTCCCTCCCGATTGCTCCGTCCCGTCCAACCGAATGCTCGATCGAAGGCCGTGGTCCGCCCGCTCGACGACGGTCTCCGCGCCGGCGGCCCGTGCTGTGCTGCTCAACCGACGGATCACCCTTACAGGAGGAACGCTCATGAGACTGGCCTCGATCGCGATCGCAACCGCCCTCGTGGCAATGTGTGGCGCCCCGGCCCTCGCCAACGAGTGCCCGCTGCTCCAGCGGCAGATGGACCGCCAGGTCGGCAACCGGCTCGACAATGCGTCGTACCAGGCGAAGGAGAAGATGAAGGAGGCCCAGGCCCTCCACCAGCAAGGCAAGCACGCCGAGTCCGTGGCCAAGTACGACGAGGCGGCGAAGATGATCGGAGTCACACTCGAGCACAAGAAGTAGCGTGAGCTTCGGCGCCCCGGACGGGGGCCGTGAGGCCACGTCCGCGGCGCCGCCGCTCGGGCTCATGGCGTAGGCTGATGGGTGCGGAGCCATGGACGAGCCCGAGCCGATCATCCTGCCCATCGAGGATTCCCTCGATCTCCACGCCTTCGCGCCGCGAGACGTGCGCTCGGTGGTCGAGGAGTATCTGCGTCAGGCTGCCGCGCGCGGATTCCGCGAGGTGCGGCTGATCCACGGCAAGGGCATCGGGATCCAGCGCGCGATCGTGCGAAGCGTGCTGGCGGATCATCCCGCGGTCGTCCGCTTCTTCGACGGTCCGCCCGAGCGGGGCGGATGGGGGGCGACGGTCGTGGTGCTGGCCGACTAGTCCCGATCGGCCCGCAGGAGCAGCATCCGATCGGTGAACGAGACGATGCGCCCGTCTTCGATCCGAAAATCGAACGCGTCCCGGCAGTGAGCGGGCGCGGCCAGCACGAACCGCTCCAGGTCGGCGCGCGCCTCCGGAGTCATCCGCATCCGGGTGGTCCACTCGTCCCAGGGACGCACCTTGCTCATGACCGTCTCGTCCAGGACGGTGAGGCCCGCGGCCCGGAGGAAGGCGGTCCACTCCAGCTGCCGGTAGGCGCGCACGTGGCTCGGATCACGCCGCCGCTCGACCTCCCGGATGAATGCCGCCGCGTCCTGGTCGTCGTGTCCCAGGATGTCCTGGATCAGGAAGGTGCCGCCGGCCCGGAGCACGCGGGCCACCTGGCGCAGGGCGGGCAGCAGCGCGGGGAAGTGATGGGCCGCGATCCGGCAGGTGACCGTCCCGAAGGTCGCATCGCGGAAGGGCAGCGTCTCGACGTCTCCGCCGACGAAGCGCACGGCGGCACCCTCGCGGGCGATGAATCGGCGCGCGGCCTCGAGCATCGGCAAGGTCACGTCCATCGCGACCACGCTCTCGGTGAAGCGCGAGAAGGCCAGCGCGGTGTGGCCGCCGCCGGTGGCGATGTCGAGGACGCGGGCCGCTCCGCGCTTGCGCCCCCAGGCGAGCAGCCACTCCAGGTCCGGGCCCGCGGCGTGGCCGGCGCTGGTGACGTAGGCGGCCGCGCTCGGCCCGAACTGCGCCTGCACCCGGCCCTGCTGGCTGTCGCTCACGTCGGCCTCTCGATGCCGGTCAGGACGGCTTGCGCTGGGAGAGGTGGCGCAGCAGGAACTCCGAGTCGAGCGGGGTCAGATCGAAGCGGCGCCCCGCCTCGTCGATGAGCTTCGTCCGGTCGGCGGCGGGATCGCGCTCGATCTGCTCGTCGATCCACTTCACCGCCTGCTTGATGGGCGCTTCGCCTGCGCTGATGGCCGGCCTCCTCTCGCGGACGCACCGGTGGGCGGTCTGCTAGAGATCGCGGACCACGCGCCGGGCGCGGTCCACGTTCCGTTTGAAGATGTCGAACGAGTTTTCCATCTCGGGCTTGCGGCCCTGTCCGCGATCGAGCGTGAAGCAGGAGAAGGTGATGTCGTGGGCCAGCGGGAAGTCGCGATAGAGCTGGCCCGCCACCTTCTGCGGATTCTCGGACCGGGTGATCTCGAAATCCTCCCGAGCGCGCAGGGGCGGCATGCGCTCGCCGTGCTTGGTCCGCACCCACTTCATGGTGCCGCCCAGCAGATAGGACAGGAACAGGCAGTCCACCAGCATGGATTCGGTCCAGGGGATCGCCTTCTGGTAACCGGCCACGAACCGCGCGCCGGTGGAGAGCAGGAAGTTCCGGGCGGTGTCGGGGGTGACGAAGTCGCAGGCCCCGAAGATGTAGCCGGTGCCGGTGCTGGGCCGGCAGTGGTCGACCAGGGTCTCCAGATGGATCACCTTGTCGCCGATGCCCACCAGCTTGCGCCGCTGGCCGTGCGAGGCGATGTAGCAGACCTGGAAGGAGCGGCGCCGGCGGCGCACCTCCTCGAGCAGCAGCCCCAGGTCGTAGCTCGAGTAGAACCGCCGGTAGACGAGGTTGACCCGGATGCCTTCCCAGGCCAGCGACTGCTTGATCGCCTTGAGGTAGGGGAGCACCGAGGGCTCGTCGTCGAGCAGACGGCCTTTCTTGTTCCACATCGATTCCAGCACTACGACGCCCGGCATCGTCCCGTCCTTTGAGATCCCTCTGGGAAGCCCAGGGAGCCCTGGGCGAGGCATGATACCACGGGGTCCCGGGGGTCGATATTGGATGGTTTCTGAATCATCCAATTGGCGGTTTACAACCTCGACATGGTAGAAATAATGGCTGGTATCGGGGAGCCATGAGAATTCAACTCGACAGGGGTACCGGCCGGACGGGCAAGGCCCCGTTGTCCCGGCAGATCCAGCTGCACTTCGAGCGGCTGATCAGCCAGGGCCTGCTCGGCACCGGCGTGAAGCTCCCGGCCAGCCGGGAGCTGGCCCGCGAGCTGGGGGTGAACCGTACCACGGTGGCCCTCGCCTACGACGAGCTGGTGGCCGGCGGGTGGGCGCGGGCCCACGTGGGCCAGGGGACGTTCGTGGCCGACCGGGTTCCGGTATCGGCCGGGGAGACGCGCCCGGCGGCGCCCAGGCTCGACTGGACGGGCTTCCTCTCGAAGGGCGCTCAGGTGATCGCGGCCGACAACCGCCGCCGCCGCGCCTCGACCCAGATGCCGCGATCCGGGCCGGGGGCCATCTCGTTCGCCGGCGGCATGCCCGACAGCGGACTCTTTCCGACGGACGCATTCCGTCGCGTCCTGAACCGGGTGATCCGCGAGGAGGGCCGCGAGCTGCTTCAGTACTATCCCGCGCGCGGCTACCCGCCGTTGCGCGAGTTCCTGGCCGCGTACCTCCTGCGCTTCGGCCTGGAAGTACGGCCCGACGAGATCCTGATCGTCAACGGCTCGCAGCAGGGCTTCGATCTGGTCGGCCGCACCCTGCTCGACCCGGGCGATTTCGTGGCCATCGAGGAGCCGTCGTACCCGCGGGCGATGCAGGTCTTCCGGGCCTTCGGCGCCCAGCTGCTGCCGGTGCCGATGGTGGCCGGAGGCCTCGACCCCGCGCATCTCGACCGCCTGCTCGAGCGGCAGTCGCCGAAGCTGCTCTACTGTCAGCCGAGCGCGCACAATCCGACCGGCCTCACCATGCGCGACGAGACTCGCGCGCGGCTATTGGAGGTGGCGGCCCGGCATCGCCTGCCCATCCTCGAGGACGGCTTCGACGGCAGTCTCTTCTTCGGCCCGCGGCCGCCCGCGCCGCTCAAGGCGCTCGACGCCTCCGGGCTCGTCATCTACGTCGGCACGTTCTCCAAGATCCTGTTCCCGGGCCTCCGGCTCGGCTGGATCGTGGCGGCTCCGGAGCTGATCGACCGCCTGGAGCTGGCGAAGGAGCTGTCCGACATCCACACGAGTCCGCTGATCCAGGCCGCGGTCTACCACTTCTGTCGCCAGCGCCTGCTCGATCGGCACCAGGCGCGGGTGCTGCGCGAGTACGGCCGGCGGCGCGCCGCCCTGTTGCAGGGCCTGTCCAAGCGCATGCCGGCCGGGGTGACGTGGACGGATCACGAGGGCGGCTTCTCGCTGCTGGTCACGCTGCCCGCGGGCCTGGATGCGGCGGCGCTGCTCGAGCGCGCCGCCCAGCGCGGGGTGGTGTTCACGCCGGGCAACGCGTTCTTCGTGGACGGCGGCGGCGAGCGCACGCTGCGCCTGTCCTTCTCCGCCCTGCCCCTGAGCCAGATCGACGAGGGCATCAAGCGCCTGGCCGACACCATTCGCGACGCGCAGCGGCAGCCGGAGCCCGCCAGCCTCGGCGCGGTGACCGCGGTGCCGCTGGTCTAGGAGAGATCCGTGAACTTCCACACCCTCGTCGCGCGCGGCGGCCGTGATGTGCCGTCGGCGAGCCGGCCGCTGACCGCGCCGATCTATCAGACCAACGTCTACGTGTTCGAGGACATGGATACGGTGGAATCGGTGTGGGAGAGCAAGAGGCCGGGCTTTGTCTACGGCCGCTACGGGACCGGCAACCACGCGATGCTGGAAGACCTGGTCGCGGCCCTCGAGGGGGCGGAGGCGGCGGTGGCCTGCGCGTCGGGCATGGGCGCGACCACCGCGCTGCTCCTCGGCCTCTTCTCGGCCGGCGATCATCTCGTGTCGGCCCGCGATCTCTACGGCTCGACCGCCGCGTTCCTGGGCGACGAGGGCCGGCGCCTCGGCATCGAGACCGACTTCGTGGACGCGACCGATACGACCGCCATCGTGAAGGCCCTCCGTCCCACGACCCGCGCGGTGTTCGTGGAAGCGATCTCCAACCCGCTGCTGCGGCTGGTGGACCTGCCCGCGCTCGCGCCCGAGCTGCGGCGCCGCGGGATCGATCTGATCGTCGACGCCTCGATGGCGTCCCCCGCGGTGCTCCGGCCCATCGAGCACGGCGCGACGATGGTGACGCACAGCCTGACCAAGTTCATCTCCGGGCACGGGGACGTCACCGGCGGCCTGGTCGCCGGGCGCGCCGAGCCGATGGCCCGCGTGCGCAACGCCATGATCCGCGCCGGCACCAATCTGGGGCCGTTCGACGCCTGGCTGGCCACCCGCGGCGCGCGCACCCTCGCGGTGCGCATGGAGCGGCAGTGCGCCACCGCCCACGCGCTGGCTCAGGCGCTGCAGCGCATGCCCGCGGTATCGCGCGTGTACTACCCGGGGCTGCCCTCGCACGATCAGCACGCGCTGGCCCGTCGGCTGATGCCGCGTTTCTGCGGCGCCATGCTCTCGTTCGACCTCCGCGCCGGCGCACCCGCGGTGGAGCGCTTCATGGGACGGACGCGCCTGCTCGAGTTCGCCCCGAGCTTCGGCGACGTGGCCACCACGTGGACCTATCCGGCCCGCACCTCGCATCGACGGGTCTCCGACGAGGAGAAGGCCGCGATGGGCATCGGGGCCGGGCTGGTGCGCGTGTCGGTGGGCCTCGAGGACGCGGGCGAGCTGCAGGCCGACCTGGAGGCGGCGCTGGCATGACCGGGGTGGCGACCGAGACCGCGACGACGGTGGTAGCGCCCGTGGTGCTGGAAGGGCGCGTCGTCCGCCTCGAGCCCCTGACCGCGGCCCACGCGGGGGACCTGCTCGCCGCGGCCTCGGGCCCGCGCGATACGTACGGCCTCACCTGGGTGCCGGGCAGCCTGGCCGACGCGGCCGCCTATATCGACGCCGCCCTGGGCGAGCAGACCGCGCGTCGCTCGCTGCCGTTCGCGACGGTGGACCGCGGCCGCGGACGGGTGGTGGGCTCCACTCGCTTCCTCAACATCGAGTACTGGACGTGGCCTCCGGGCAACGCGCACCAGCGGGGCGCCGAGCGGCCCGATGCGGTGGAGATCGGCGCGACGTGGCTCGCGGCCGATGCGCAGCGCACGCCGATCAATACCGAGGCGAAGCTGCTGATGCTGGAGCACGCCTTCGATCGGTGGCGGGTCCACCGGGTCAGCCTCATGACCGACGCGCGCAACGAGCGCTCGCGAAACGCGATCATGCGGCTGGGCGCGCGCTTCGACGGGGTGCTGCGCGCGGCCCGGCCGGCCAGCGACGGGAACATCCGCGACACCGCCGCCTTCTCGATCCTGGAATCGGAATGGCCGGCGATCCGGGCGAGGCTGCAGGCGCGACTCACGCAGTGATCCGATCACTCGAACAAGGAGACGGGACATGGAGAGCGGAACGCTGAGACTGAAGGTCGGACTGGCCGAGATGCTGAAGGGCGGCGTCATCATGGACGTGACCAACGCCGAGCAGGCCAAGATCGCCGAGGACGCGGGCGCCACGGCGGTGATGGCGCTCGAGCGAGTGCCCTCCGACATCAGGAAGGAAGGCGGGGTGGCCCGCATGTCGCCGGTGACCAAGATCAAGGAGATCCAGAAGGCGGTGACGATCCCGGTCATGGCCAAGTGCCGGATCGGCCACTTCGTGGAGGCGCAGATTCTCGAGTCGCTGGGAGTCGACTACATCGACGAGTCCGAGGTGCTGACGCCCGCCGACGAGCACTTCCACGTGGACAAGTTCGCGTTCAAGGTGCCGTTCGTGTGCGGGGCCCGCGACCTGGGCGAGTGCTTGCGCCGCATCGGCGAGGGCGCGGCCATGATGCGGACGAAGGGCGAGGCCGGCTCCGGCAACATCGTGGAGGCCGTGCGCCACATGCGCGCGGTGACCTCCGGCATCCGCCGGCTGACCATGCTGGGCGACGAGGAGCTGATGACCGAGGCCAAGAACCTGGGCGCTCCTTACGAGATCGTCCGCTGGGTGGCCAAGAGCGGCCATCTGCCGGTCCCGAACTTCTCGGCGGGCGGCATCGCGACGCCGGCCGACGCGGCGCTGATGATGCAGCTGGGCGCCGAGGCGGTGTTCGTGGGATCCGGCATCTTCAAGTCGTCCGACCCGACGGTCCGGGCCAAGGCCATCGTGCAGGCGACCACGCACTTCAAGGATCCCGACGTGCTGGCCAAGGTCTCCGAGGGACTCGGCGACGCGATGCCCGGGATCGAGACCTCGAAGCTCAAGGAGTCCGAGCTCCTGCAGACCAGGGGCTGGTAACGCGCGAGATCATGACCGACGAGATCTACCGCCTCCCCCCGGACCTGCCCGTGCCGGTCGACGACGGCGCCTGCGACCATCTGCCCGGGGCGCAGGTGCCGTCGGTCCGGCTGCAGTCCACGGCCGGGCGGTGGATCGATCTCGCGGACATCGCGGCGCGGCCGAGCGTGTTGTTCTTCTACCCGCGCACCGGCGAGGCCGGGAAGCCGGCCGGACCGGCGTGGGACGCGATTCCAGGGGCCCGCGGCTGCACGCCACAGAGCTGCGGGTTCCGCGATCTGTTCCGGGAGTTCGGCGCGCTGGGGGTCGTCGTCTACGGGGTCAGCACCCAGGAAACGGCGTACCAGCGCGAGTTCGTCGCTCGCCACCACGTGCCCTTCGAGATCCTGAGCGACCGCGATCTCTCGCTGACCCGCGGTCTGCGCCTGCCGACGTTCGAGTACCCCGTCGAGCGAGGAGGCCCGACGACCCTCATCAAACGAATGGCCTGGTACGTGGAGCGGGGGCGCATCGAGCGCGTCTGGTATCCGGTCTTCCCGCCGGGCCGGAACGCGGAGACCGTGCTCGGGTGGCTCCGCGAGCGCGCCCGCCTCTTGCCGGGGGCGCGCACGGCGGTGGGGCTCGCATGAAGA
>DATFYA010000160.1 GCA_035315345.1 Candidatus Methylomirabilota bacterium | reverse complement strand
ATGATGGGCTCCCGTCCGTAGGCGCGAAAGAGCGGAACCAGCGTCCGGTCACCCTCCGTGATCTTGTCGCCCACGATGAGGGTCTCCTTCTTGCCCTCCGGCAGCGCGCGCACGTAGACACTGCCTTCTCGGAGGGCCTGCAGCAGCGGCAGGATCTTGCGGTCGCCGGTCTTGCCGAGGGCGACCGCGGCCTCCTGCTGCACGGTCGCGTCGGGGGAGGCCACGTCGGCGATGTGCCTGGCCACGTCCGCCGAGGGACCGGCCGACGCGGCGGCGCCGGCCGGCGATGCCCCCGCGCCCTGCGCCGCGGCCGGGGTGGTGAGCCCCGGCAGCAGCGCGAGCGCGAGGAGAAGCGACTTCCACACGATGCGCTCAGGCCTTCTTCTGGTAGGTGCCCTGGTGCTTGATCCAGTCGCAGCCCTTGTCCGGGCTGGTGTACTGGCTCCACGGCTCGGCCTTCACGAGGCCCCTGGACCGCGAGACGACCTTGAACTGGCCGTCCTTCAGGATCTCGCCGATGAGCACCGGCTTGTAGGTGTGCTGGTTGGCCTCGTCCATCTTGATCTGCCCGCCGGGGGCCAGGAACGTCTGGCCGTAGACCGCCTTGCGGACGGCGTCGACCTCGAACGACTTGGCCTTCTCGGCCGCCTGCTTCCAGATGTGGACGCCGAAGTAGGCCGCCTCCATCGGGTCGTCGGTGACGCGCTTGTCGCCGCCGGGCAGGTTGTGCTTCTTGGCGAAGGCCTTGAAGGTCTGCACGAACTTCTTGTTCTGCGGGGTGTCGACCGACTGGTAGTAGTTCCACGCCGCGAGGTGACCGACCAGCGCGGCGGTGTCCATGCCGCGCAGCTCGTCCTCGGCCACGCTGAACGCCATGATCGGGCACTGCTCGGAGCGCAGGCCCTGGTTGGCGAACTCCTTGTAGAAGGGCACGTTGCTGTCCCCGTTGATCGTCGAGAGCACCGCCGCGTTGCCGCCCGAGGAGAAGCGCTTGATCTTGCCGACGATCGTCTGGTAGTCCTGATGGTTGAACGGCGTGTACTCCTCCGCGATGGAATCCTCCGGAACGCCCTTGGCCCGGAGGAACGCGCGCAGGATCTTGTTGGCGGTGCGCGGGAACACGTAGTCGGTGCCGAGCAGGTAGAACTTCTTGTACCCGCCCCCCTCCTTCGCCATCAGGTACTCGGCGGCGGGGATCAGCTGCTGGTTGGGCGTGGCTCCGGTGTAGAAGACGTTCTTCGAGCACTCCTCGCCCTCGTACTGAACCGGGTAGAAGAGCAGGCCGTTGTTGTTCTCGAAGACGGGCAGGACCGACTTGCGGCTGACCGACGTCCAGCAGCCGAAGACCGCCGCCACCTTGTCCTGGAGCAGGAGCTGCTTGGCCTTCTCCGCGAACAGGTCCCAGTTCGAGGCGGGGTCCACCACCACCGGCTCGATCTTCTTGCCCATCACGCCACCCTTGGCGTTGATCTCTTCCACCGCCATCATCACCACATCGCGAAGCGATACTTCGCTGATGGCCATGGTGCCGGACAGCGAGTGCAGCACGCCGACCTTGACGCTTCCGCCACCCTGCGCCCTGAGGACGGCCGGGAAGCTCAGGCCCGCCGCCGCCCCGATGCCCCCCGCGCCTGCGGTCTTGAGAAAGTCCCTGCGGGAAACTGCCGCCATACGGGTCTCCTTTCGCTCCGATCGGTGAATTGGTCGGACCCGTCGTTGGGTCACAGTCGTGGACTCTCCCGGCGCGTGCTCGCCGACCCCGCTGTCTGGGTGCGCCGGTCGGTCGAGGAGCAAGGTGCGTGCCCCGTCGCCCTTTCTGGAATTTCAATCGCTTGTCGTCGTTCGGCGGCGCCGGAAACCAAAAGAACTGCCTACTCGGTAGGCAGTCCCGGTGGTGTGCCCGAGAAATCGGCAGCGATCAGGGCTTGGCTGGCCTCGAATGCCCGACTTCCTCGGTCAGCAGCAGCGCCTGCGCCACGTCGGCCATCGGCCGGCGGGTGTCCATCGACGTTTTCTGGATCCGGCGGAACGCCTCGGGCTCGCTCAGGCCCAGGCGCCGCATGAGGATGCCCTTGGCTCGCTCGACCAGCTTGCGCGACTCGAGCTTGCGCCGGAGCGTCTCGTTCTCCCGCCGCATCGTCTCGATGTCGCGGAAGCGGTGGATCGCGACGTCGAGGGCGGGCCCCAGCTCCTCGGCCCGCACCGGCTTCGCGAGGAAGCCCAGCACGCCGGCGTCCACCGCCCGCGCGACCACCGGCGCGTCGGTCTGACCGATGACGAGCACAACCGGGCAGGCGGCCACCGTCATGACCTCACGGGCGGCCTGGACGCCGTCGCCGTCGGGCAGGCCGACGGCGAGCACCACGACGTCGGGTCGATGCTTGTCCACCAGCCGCAGGACATCCTCCGCCCGGCTGCCGTTGCCTACCACCTGCCCGCCCTGGGCGGTGACGGCCTCGGCCACCGCGGCTCGCGACGCCGCGTGATCGTCGACGATGAGCACTCGCCAGTGTGGCTTCATGCCGTGACGGAGGAGCAAGCGGGGTGCCACCGTGGCGACCGATGAAAATCGGGAGGTTGAGCCAAGGCGAAGGGACGTGGGTTGCTCAGGCGGCACTCAGGCGCCTAACGCCTGAGCAACATCGGCGGAAGCGCGGCACCCCCGACCCGGCGCCGGAGCGCCGAGCCGGGAGTCGGAGAGGACTTCCCCGCGAAGGCCTAGATGTCGTAGTACAGGGCAAACTCGTAGGGGTGCGGCCGCAGCCGGACCGGATCCACCTCGTTCTTCCGCTTGTACTCGATCCAGGTCTCGATCAGATCGGGCGTGAACACGTCGCCCTTCAGCAGGAAGTCGTGGTTCTTCTCCAGGTTGTCGAGGACGATGTCGAGCGCGCCCGGCAGCTGCTTGATCTTCTTCTGCTCGGCGGGCGGCAGCTCGTAGAGATCCTTGTCGATCGGCTTGCCCGGATCGATCTTGTTGGCCACCCCGTCGAGTCCGGCCATGACGCAGGCCGCGAAGGACAGGTACGGGTTGCAGGTGGGATCGGGCGTGCGGAACTCGATCCGCTTGGCGCCCTCCGACTTCGAGTACATCGGGATGCGGATGGCCGCCGAGCGGTTGCGCTGGCTGTACACGAGGTTGATCGGCGCCTCGTAGCCCGGCACCAGCCGCTTGTAGCTGTTGGTGGAGGGCGCGATGAAGGCGAGCAGCGCGGGCGCGTGCTTCAGGATGCCACCGATGTAGTGGAGGCAGGTCTTGGAGATGTCCGCGTACCCGCCCCGCTCGTAGAAGAGGTTCTTGCCGTTCTTCCAGATGGACTGGTGCGTGTGCATGCCGGAGCCGTTGTCCTGGAAGAGCGGCTTGGGCATGAAGGTGGCGGTCTTGCCCCACTTCTTCGCGGTGTTCTTCGCACAGTACTTGTACCAGCACACCTTGTCCGCCATCTTGGTCAGCGTGTCGAAGCGCATGTCGATCTCGGTCTGCCCGCCGGTGGCCACCTCGTGGTGGTGCACCTCGACGCGCACGCCGACCGACTCCAGCGCCAGCACCATGTCCGACCGAATGTCCTGGAACTTGTCCATCGGCGGCACCGGGAAGTAGCCCTGCTTGTAACGGGGCTTGTAGCCCAGGTTCGGCCGGTCCGCGGTGCCCTCGAGGCCCGTGTTCCAGGCGCCCGCCTCGGAGTCGATGAAGTAGTAGCCCGAGTTGTAGTTCTGATCGAAGCGGATCGAGTCGAAGAAGAAGAACTCGAGCTCGGGGCCGATATAGATCGTGTCCCCGACCCCGCTCTTCTTGACGTACGCTTCCGCCTTCTGGGCGACATACCGAGGGTCGCGGGTGTAGGCCTTGCCGCTGATCGGATCCTTCACGTTACAGATCAGGACCAGGGTGGGGACCGCGGTGAACGGATCCATCTGCGCGGACGCCGGGTCGGGGATCAGCAGCATGTCCGACTCGTCGATCGTCTGAAATCCGCGGATCGACGAGCCGTCGAAGCCGAGACCGTCCTCGAAGATTCCTTCGCTCAGCTCTGAAACCGGAATCGAGAAGTGCTGCCACAGACCGGGGAGATCGATGAAGCGCAGGTCCACGATCTTGACGCCCTTCTCCTTCGCCATCTTCAGCACTTCCTTCGGGGTCATCCGTCTGCCTCCTTGTCGGTGGGAAGGTTCGAGGGCCGACGGAGACCTCGCGGGCCCCGCCGGCCCCCACGATATGTGGTTTGTTCCGAGCCCGTCAAGCCGGCGCCGTCTTCTAGTGACTCGGCCGCGCCTTGGCTTCCGCCGGTTTCATGCTCTCGAAGGCGCCGTGGCCGCTGCCGCCCATCGAGTACTCGCCGTACGCCGCGGAGCCGCCGAGCGCGTAGGCCGTTTCCGAGTGCTGCGAGAGGTCGAGACCGGCCATCTCGTCCTCGGCGGTGACGCGCAGCCCCATGGTCGCGTCCAGCACCTTCAGGATGACCGTGGTCATCACGAACCCGAGCACCCACGTCACCAGCACCGCGACGACCTGCACACCGAGCTGCTTGGGGTTGCCGTACAGCAGCCCGTCGCCGCCCGCGTCGTTCACGAGCTTGGTGGCGAAGATGCCGGTGGCCAGCGCGCCCCACGTCCCGCCGACCCCGTGGACCCCGACCACGTCGAGCGAGTCGTCGTAACCCAGCTTCGACTTCAGGTTGCAGGCGTTGTAGCAGATGAAGCCGGCCACCGCGCCGATCACGATGGCGGCCATCGGGGTGACGAAGCCCGCCGCGGGCGTGATGGCGACCAGGCCAGCGACCGCCCCGGAGGCCGCCCCCAGGACGGTGGGCTTTCCGCGCGACGCCCACTCGGTGAACATCCACCCGAGCGCGGCGGCTGCGGTCGCGGTGTTGGTGGTCATGAAGGCATGCGCGGCGAGGCCGTTGGCGGCCAGCGCGCTGCCCGCGTTGAACCCGAACCAGCCGAACCAGAGCAGGCTCGCGCCCATCACCGTGAAGGGCAGGTTGTGCGGCGGCATCGGCTGATGGCCGTATCCCCTCCGGCGACCGATGATCAGGGCCGCGGCCAGCGCCGAGATGCCCGAGGAGATGTGCACCACGGTGCCCCCGGCGAAGTCGAGAGCGCCCAGGTTGCGCAGCCAGCCGCCCACGCCCCACACCCAGTGGGCGAGCGGGTCGTAGACCAGGGTCGCCCACGCGAGGATGAAGACGATGAACGTCGAGAACTTCTTCCGCTCCGCGAAGGCGCCGGTGATGAGCGCCGGTGTGATGACGGCGAACATCATCTGGAAGAGCATGAAGGCTTGATGCGGAATCGTCGCCGCGTAGTCGGGGTTGGGAGCCTGGCC
The DNA here is from genome assembly GCA_035315345.1 of Candidatus Methylomirabilota bacterium. Lineage (NCBI taxonomy): Bacteria > Methylomirabilota (SeqCode) > Candidatus Methylomirabilota bacterium. Next base: position 1,923 of record DATFYA010000160.1, on the reverse strand, counting down.
CACTCCGTTCAGGCCGACCCACTCGAGCCCGCCGATGATGCCGCCCTTGTCGGGGCCGAACGCCAGGCTGTACCCCCAGAGCACCCATTGCACCGAGATCAGGGCGAGGATGATGAAGCTCTGCATCAGCGTACCCAGCGCGTTCTTCTGCCGCACCATGCCGCCGTAGAAGAGCGCCAGGCCGGGGGCGGTCATCAGGAGGACCAGGGCCGAGGAGATCAGCACCCAGGCGGTATCGCCGCTGTCGATCTTCGGCGCGGGCGCGGGGCCGGTTGCCGGCGCAGGGGCCGTCGGCGCCGGGGCGGATGTCTGAGCCAGCGCCGGGCCGAGCAGGGCGAGCATCACGGCCACCGCCACGAACAGGATCACCAGCATCGCGTTCCTCACCGCGTGTCCTCGGGCCGTCATCAAAGCGCGCTCTCGTCCCGCTCGCCGGTCCGGATCCGGACCGCCGTGTCCACCGGCTGCACGAAGATCTTGCCGTCGCCGATGTTGCCGGTCTTCGCCGCTGCGGCCAGGACGCCGGCCACCTTGTCCACCAGGTTGTCCGGGACGACCACCTCGACCTTGATCTTCGGGAGGAAGTCGACCGTGTACTCGCCGCCGCGGTACAGCTCGGTGTGGCCCTTCTGTCGGCCGAACCCTCGGACCTCGGAGACCGTCATGCCGATGACCCCGATGCCGGTCAGGGCTTCCTTGACGTCGTCGAGCTTGAACGGCTTGATGATCGCCTCGATCTTTTTCATTGGAACCTCCCGGGCCTGCTCTGCACTGCCCATGCCGCTAGCGGGCACGACGGGAGCGTTGAAAAATCAGGCGATTGACGAAAACGCCCCTCGAGGACCGAGGGGCCGATGTGACCATTAATTAGGCAGGACCGAAGGCAGTGCCTGCCGGCTGAGCAGCGAGGTCAGTCGCGCCAGACCCCGTCTTCGGCCGCAACGGCCGCACGCGCCGGGACCGCCGCCGCGACGGTCGCCGCCGGCGTCGCCGCACGGAGGGCGGCCCAGAGCTCCTTGAGGTCCGGCGTCTTGGCGGCGAGGTGAACTCCCGGAATGTGCGGGCGCTCAGCCTCGGTGAAGGCACCCGAGCAGACGATGACACTGGGGCGAGGGCTCAGTCGGCTCAGGCGACGAAGGAAGTCCATACCGTCCATCCGGGGCATCTTTAGGTCCAGCACGATCACATCGGGCCTTACCGCACCGAGCACCGACAGCGCCTGATACCCGTCGGTCGCCTCGAACAGGTCGAACTTGCTCTCCAGCGCCATGCGATACAGATTGCGCCAGGCGGGGTCGTCGTCTACGAGGAGTATCCGGGGCATGAAGGCCACCTCCGGCACTGCCCGGAGGCAAGTCCACTGCCAGGATTCGAGCCGCGTGCTTTCAGGCTCTTAGAGGTCGCCCCTTGAGGAATTGCGGCGGGGGCCTGACGGCCGGGGCGAACAGCGTGTCTTCGGGGGAACGTTCAGGCGCGGCGCTGCGGAATGCCGTGCCGGCGCATCTTCGAGTACAGCGTGGGACGCCGCAGGCCCAGCACCTGCGCGGCGGCCTGCTTGTTCCAACCGGTCGACTCGAGCGCACGCACGATCGAGACGCGCTCGATCTCCTCCAGCGAGCCCGGCGGGGGCGCGGATCCACCCGGGGACGGGTCGGCCTGAAGTGGCTCGGGCAGGTCGCTGAGCGCGATCTCCTTCCCCCGGGCCACCAGCACCGCGCGCTCGATGGCGTGCTCCAGCTCTCGGATGTTACCGGGCCACGAATAGGAGAGCAGCCGGCGGTAGGCCTCGGGGTCGATACCCTCCACCTCCCGGCTGTGCTTGATGCGGAACCGCTCGAGGAAGGACTTGGCCAGCAGGGGGATGTCGCCCGAGCGCTCGCGGAGAGAGGGCAGCGCGACGGTCACCGTGTTGATCCGGAAGTA